>DASVSK010000209.1:0-10002 GCA_036388135.1 Pyrinomonadaceae bacterium
GAAGAAGCGCCGCCGCAGGAGGAGTCGGGCGAGGGACGGCCGTGGCAACTGCTGCTGCTGTCGGCCAAGTCGGAGGCGGCGCTCGACGCCGCGACCGCGCGGCTCGGCGCGCACCTCGCGAGCCACCCCGAGCTGAACCCGTCCGACGTGGCCTACACGCTTCAGGTCGGCCGCCGCGGCCTTGAGTTCCGCCGGGCCGTCGTCTGCAAGGGGCTCGAAGACGCGGGGCGCGTGCTGTCGGGTGCGGAGCCGGGGCGCGTGCTCACGGCCTTCCGCGAGGAGGGCGAGCGAGATTTCGTCTTCATGTTCCCCGGCCTCGGCGGCCAGTACGTCAACATGGCGCGTGGGCTTTACGAGTCGGAGCCGACCTTCAAGGGCGAGGTGGACAGGTGTTGCGAGGCGCTGCTCCCGCTCCTCGGCTTCGACCTGCGGAAGGAGATATACCCCGAGGCGGCGGCGGCCGACCCCGAGGCCGAGAGCGCCACCGCGTCCGTCGACCTGCGCAGGATGCTGGGGCGCAAGCCGGCGGCGGCGGGTAACGGCCGCATCGACGAGACGAGCTTCACGCAGCCGCTCCTCTTCGTCATCGAGTACGCGCTGGCGCGGCTCTGGATGGAGTGGGGCATCAGGCCGCGGGCGATGGTCGGCTACAGCCTCGGCGAGTACGTGGCGGCGTGCCTCGCGGGCGTCCTCTCGCTCGAAGACGCGCTACGGCTTGTGGCCGAGCGCGCCAGGATGATCGAGGGACTGCCGGCCGGGGCGCTGCTGGCCGTCGGACTTCCGGAGGAGCAGGTGCTGCCGCTGCTCGGGCCGGAGTTGTCCCTGATGGCGACGAACGGGCCGGAGCAGTGTGTGGTCTCGGGCCCGGTCGAGGCCGTCGAGGCGCTGCGCGGCAGGCTCGACGCGGCGGGCACGTCCTACCGGGCGCTCCCCGCGCGCCACGCCTTCCACTCGAAGATGATGGAGCCGCTCTTCGACGCGGTGGTGGCGCTCACCCAAAGCGTCACGCTGAACCCGCCCCAAATCCCCTACCTCTCGAACGTGACGGGGACGTGGATTACGCCCGAGGAGGCGACCGACCCGTCCTACTGGGCGCGCCACATGTGTCAGCCCGTCCGCTTCGCCGAGGGCATCGAGGAGTTGCTCAAGGACCGGCGCAGCGTGCTGCTCGAAGTCGGCGCGCCTTCGCTCTCAAGCATCATCCTGCAATACCCTTCGGCCCCCGGCGCGGAGCCGCCGACGACCGTCAACCTGCTGCGCCACTCCTACGAGATGCAGTCCGACCTCGCCCACGCGCTCCAGGCGCTCGGCAAGCTCTGGCTCCTCGGGGCGCGCCCCGACTGGGCGCAGTTCTACGCGCGGGAGCGCAGGCGGCGCGTGCTACTGCCGACCTACCCGTTCCAGCGGCGGCGTTACTGGATCGACGCTCAGGTCGACCGCCAGTACGTCGGCCAGCCGACGGGCGACGCGTCACAGAAGGAGTGGCTCTACGTGCCGTCATGGCGGCGCACCTCCGTCCCCGACGCGGCGGGCGCGGCGCACACGGCCGACGACCGGAACGACTGGTGGGTGCTCGTCGACGAGGGCGGCCTCGGGGGCGAGTTGGCGGACGCGCTCGAAGGCCGGGGACGGAGGGTGACGCGGCTGCACGCCGGCACCGGCTTCGCACGCACGGGGCCTTCGAGCTTCACCGTCGACCCGACCAGCCCGGAGGATTACGCCGCGCTCGTCGCCGAGGCGGGCGGGCCGCCCCGTTCGGTCGTACACCTCTGGGATTTGGCGGGCGACGCCGAAGAGTCTCAGGCGGCGCGCGACGGGCGCGGCGGCTCCGGCCTGCTCGCGCTCTCAAGGGCGGTTCAGGGGTGGGACGGCGTCGAGGCGCTGCCGGTCTGGGTCGTGTCCGACAGCGCCCACGAAGTCACCGGCGAAGAGGAGCCTCGGCCCTCGCAGGCGAGCCTGCTCGGCGCATGCGCGGCCGCGTCGAGGGAGTCGTCCAAACTGCTCATCAGAAACCTGGACGTGACCGCCTCCCTCCGCCGCCCGCGGGAGCGGAAGCGGCTCGTCGGGCACCTGCTGGGCGAGACGACGAACGGCACGGCCGAGCGCGTCGTGGCTTATCGCGGCGGGCACCGCTGGGTCCCGACGCTCGCCCCTGCGAGCGCGAACGGCGCGGGCGGTGGCGAGTCGGCCTCCGAAGGCGCGCGCACCTACCTGCTGATTAACGGGCCCGGCGCGCTGGGCGCGGACTTCTTTCAGCACCTCACGCACGGGGCCAGGCCCCGTCTGGTGCTCGTCGAGACGGCCGACTTCCCCGCACGCGAGCTTTGGGACGAGTGGGTCGCGAACGACGCGGGCGCGGGTCGCATCTCGGCCAGGATCGAGAGCATACGCGAACTCGAACGGCGGGCGGATGTCTTCCTGCTCGCGGCCGAATTGTCGGACGGGGCCGAGGCCCGCGCCCTCTCGGAGCGCGTGAAGGAGAGTTTCGGCGCGCTCGACGGCGTGCTCTACGTGCTCGACGGGGAGCCTTCGACGGCGGCCGCCGACGGGCACGCGCCCGAGGCGTCGCTGCGGGAGAGGGTGCGTGGACTCGTCGCGCTGGACGAGGCGTTGCGCGACGAAGACATCCCCTGCCGGCTCCTCATCTCGCGTACGCGCACCGACGCCCCGCTCAACGCCGCCGACGCGGCACTGCGCTTCTTCGCCGACATCTTCGCCGGCGACAGCGCGCGCAACGGGCACCAGCCCTGGACGAGTGTGACGTGGGACGTCTCGCCCGCGGGCGGCGATGGAGACCGGCCGGCCTTCGCGCTCGACCGTCTCCTCCACCTCGGGTCGGCGCAGGTCGTCGTCTCGGCCGAGCCGCTGGCCGAGGGCTGGAACAAGCTCGGGGCGTTGATGGACGGCTCCGCGCCGGAGGCGGAGCAGGAGCCGATCACGCTCTACCCGCGGCCGACGCTGCGTGTCGCCTACGTCGCGCCGCGGACGCCGACCGAGCAGAGCGTCGCCCAAATCTGGATGGAGCTTCTGGGCGTCGAGCAGGTCGGCGCGCACGACAGCTTCCTCGCGCTCGGCGGCGACTCGCTGCTCGCCGTCCGGCTCATCTCGCGCCTGCGCGACGTGTTCCACAAGGACATCCCGCTGCGCCTCATCTTCGAGGCCTCCACCGTGGCCGAGCTGGCGAAGGCCATCGAGCCGCAGGAGGCCGAGCCGCAGGAAGACGAACTCGCGCGGCTCCTGGGAATGCTCGACCAGCTCTCCGAAGAGGACGCCGAGCAGGAGTTGCTCAGGAGACGGCAGGAGACGGGCACGGAGGCCACCGCATGAGCGACCCGAAGCCCCCGAAAAGGACTAGGCTGCGACGCGCGTTGCGTTGGTTGAAGTGGCTGGCCGCGGGGCTGGTCGTCCTCGCGCTGCTGCTGGCGGCGGCCGGCGTGTGGGTGGTGCGGCGCGCGTGGCCGCAGGTCTCGGGCACCGTCGCCGCGCGGCCGCTCCAGGCCCCCGCCGAGGTCATACGCGACGAGTGGGGCGTGGCGCACATCTACGCGCAGAACCCACACGACCTGTTCTTCGCGCAGGGGTTCGTGCAGGGGCAGGACCGCATGTGGGCGCTCGAGTTCAGCCGCCGGCTCGGGAGCGGGAGGCTGAGCGAGTTTCTGGGCCCCGACACCGTCCCCCTCGACCGCTTCACGCGCGTCCTCGGGCTGCGCCGCGCCGCTCAGCGCGACTGGGACCGGATGGACGGCGAAGACCGCGACGCGATGAACGCATTCGCCGAAGGCATCAACGCCTACCTCGACGCCAACCGGGGCAACCTGGCCGTCGAGTTCAGGATTTTCGGCGTCACCCCGGAGCCGTGGCACCCCGTGGACAGCCTCGTCGTCGTCAAGCTGATGTCGTGGATTCTGTCCGAGAACGCGTCGATACAGATCAGCCGCGCGCGCATCATCGCCAAATCGCAGGAGGAGGTGGCGAAGCAGCTCCTGCCCGCCTACGACCCCGGCGGCCCCGTCATCATCCCGCCGGGCACGGACGAGTACAGGGGACTGCTGCAAGGCATCAAGTCGGTCTCAAGGACGCTCGGGACGGGGGGGCCGACCAAGGGCAGCAACGGCTGGGTCGTGGCCGGCAGCCGAACCGCGACGGGGCGGCCGCTGCTCGGCAACGACACTCACCTCGACCTGTTCCTGCCCTCGGTCTGGTACGCCAACGGCCTCCACGGCGGCGGCTATGAGGCGGTCGGCCACTCCCTGGCCGGCGCGCCCGGCATCAGCATCGGCCACAACCAGCGCATCGCCTGGGGTCTGACCGACCTCGTCGCCGACGTGCAGGACTTCTACGTCGAGAGGCTCGACAACGAGGCCGACCCTCGGAGCTACGAGTCGCGCGGCGAGTGGCTGCCGCTGCGGTTCGAGGAGGAGCGGATTAACGTCAAGGGCGGCGAGCCGGTCGTGCTGCGCGTGGGTCACACCGGCCACGGGCCGCTGGTGAACAACTGGCTCAGGCGCTTCAAGGACACGCGGCCGCTCGCGCTCGCTTGGTCCGCGGGCGAGAGCGACGGGCTTATCAAGTCGCTCCTCACGATGAACCGCGCCGGCAACTGGGACGAGTTCCGCCACGCCCTCAGCCTGTGGAACGGCCCCAACCTCAGCTTCGTCTACGCCGACGTCGACGGCAACATCGGCTTCCAGGCGGTCGGCCGCATCCCCATCCGCGCGCCCGGCGACCAGGGCATCGTCCCCGTGCCCGGCTGGACGGGCGAGCACGACTGGCAGGGCTACATCCCCTTCGAGGGGCTGCCGCGCGTGTTCAACCCCGCGGGAGCCTTCGTCGTCACGGCCAACCAGAAGCCCGTGGCGGACGACTACCCCTACCAGCTCGGCTACGAGTTCGCCGACCCGTTCCGCGCCATGCGTCTCAACCAGCTCCTCTCGGCCAACGGGCGTGTGAGCGTCGCGGACGCGGAGACGATGATGGGGGACACCTACCACCTCCCGGCCGAGGGCCTTCGCCCGCGGCTGCTCGCCACCCGCCCCTCGAACGACCTTGAGGCGCGCGCGCTCGACGAGCTTCGCGGCTGGAACCTGAAGTGCGACCCCGATCAGGTCGGCGCGGCCGTCTATCAGGTCTGGTACCGGTTCCTCGTCGAAGAGACGGTCAAGGACGAGCTGGGGCCGGAGCTGACGACCGAGTACATGGAGCACTACTGGATACACGGCCCCGTCATGCTGAGGCTCATGGGCGAGGGCACGAGCGGCCTCTTCGACGACACCTCGACCCCGCAGCCCGAGACGCGCGACGACATCACGCGGCGCAGCCTCTCGGCCGCCGTCGCGTGGCTCAGCCAGCGCTACGGCCCCGACCCGAAGGCGTGGGCGTGGGGGCGCATGCACACTCTGAACGTCCGCCACCGCCCCTTCGGCATGGCGGAGATTCCCGTCGTCTCCAAACTCTTCAGCTACGGCCCGGTCGCCGCGCCCGGCTGCGACCGCTTCACCGTCAACGCCACGTGGTTCACGTGGGACGACGCGGAGCGGCCTTACGCGGCCGACGCCGGCACCTCGCAGCGCATCATCATGGACACTGGCGACTGGGACCGCTCGGTCGCGGTCAACAGCACGGGTCAGAGCGAGCTGCTGTTCCACGCGCACCGCGAAGACCACACCGACATGTGGCAGGGCTTGAAGTACCACCCGCTCCTGTTCACGCGTCAGGCGGTGGAGGCCAAAGCGGCCGCCTCCTTGAAACTCGTGCCCGCGGGGGCCCGGTGACGGAAACGAAGCCAATCGGAGCGTTAGGTAAACATGTCTGAACTTGCGAAGCTGCTCGAATCGCTCTCACCGAACAAGCGCCAACTCCTCGAACTGATGCTCAAGGAGAAGGCGCGGAAGGCGGAGGCCGCGCCGCGGCAGGCCGCGCCCGTGGAGATACCGCGCCGGGAGAAGTTCAGCCCCGGCCCCGTCTCCTCGGCGCAGCAGCGCCTCTGGTTCATAGACCAGCTCGACCCCGGCACGCCGGCCTTCAACATCCCGGCTGCCGTACGCCTTCTCGGCCCGCTCGACGTGCGCGTGCTCGGCGACTGCTTCGACGAGATAGTCAAGCGCCACGAGACGCTCCGCACCGGCTTCGGGTCGGACGACGGCCTGCCCGTGCAGGTCATCGCCCCGTCGCTCAAGTTCGAGATTCCCTGCCTGGACTTCCGACACCTGCCCGAGGGCGAGCGGATGGCCGAGGTGCAGCGGCTCGTCACCGGCGAGTGCCAGCGCTCCTTCGACCTGACGCGCCCGCCGCTGATGCGCGCCACGCTCGTCACGCTGGGCGAGGACGACCACGTCCTCGTCATGATGATGCACCACATCATCGGCGACGTGTGGTCGGTGCGGGTCGTGATGAAGGAGCTGGCGGCGCTCTACGAAGCCTTCTCCGCGGGCCGCCCCTCGCCGCTCGCCGAGCTGCCCATCCAGTACGCCGACTACTCGACGTGGCAGCGCGAGTGGCTCCGCGGCGAAGCCCTTCAGGCGCAGCTCGCCTACTGGACGAAGAAGCTGACGGGGATGCCCGAGGCGCTGGAGCTGCCGGCCGACCGGCCGCGCCCGGCCGTGCAGAGCGTCTGGGGCGCGAAGCACTTTCTGAAGATACCGGGCGGTCTGACGGCGGCGCTGCGCGCCCTCGCGCAGGAGGAGAAGGCTTCGCTCTTCATGACGCTGCTCGCGGCGTGGAAGGTCCTCCTCTACCGCTACACGGGGCAGAGCGACATCGTCGTCGGCGCGCCCGTCGCCAACCGCAACAGGTCGGAGTTCGAGGGCATGGTCGGCTTCTTCGTCAACTCCCTCATCCTGCGCACTGACCTTTCGGGCCGCCCCACCTTCCGCGACCTGCTCCGGCGCGTGCGCGAGACGACCCTCGAAGCCTTCGCCAACCAGGACCTCCCCTTCGAGCGGCTCGTCGAGGTGCTTCAGCCGGCGCGGAGCATGAGCCGCAACCCGCTCTTCCAGTCCGACTTCATCCTGCAAAACTCGCCGCGCTCCTCCTACCGGGTGACGGGGCTGACCTTCGAGGCGCTGCCTGTCGAGAACGGCACGGCGCAGCTCGACCTGACGCTCGACATCTGGGAGGAGCCGGACGGGCTGGGCGGCTGGCTCGAATACGACACGGACCTCTTCGACGCCTCGACCGCGGCGCGGATGGTGAACGATTACACCGTCCTGCTTGAGAGCATCGCGGCCGAGCCGGGGCGGCCCATCTCCGAGCACTCGCTGCTCTCCGACGCCGACCGCCGCCGCGTCCTCGTCGAGTGGAACGACACGGACAGGGGTTACGACCTCGCCTCCGCCTTCCCGCGGCTCTTCGAGGCGCAGGCCGAGCGGACGCCGGACGCCGTCGCCGTCGCCTGCGGCGCTCGCCGGCTCACCTACGACGAACTCAACCGGCGGGCCAACGGCCTCGCGCGCATTTTGGTCGAGCGGGGCGTCGGTGCCGAGTCGGTCGTCGGCCTCCTGATGCGCCGCGGCCCCGACCTCCTGACGAGCATCCTCGCCGTGCTGAAGGCGGGCGGGGCGTACCTGCCGCTCGACCCCGCGCACCCGGCGCAGAGGGTTCGCACCATCGTGGGGCAGAGCGGGTCGCGGCTGGTCGTCGCCGGGCGCGAATTCCTGCCGACGCTCGAAGAGGCGTGGGGCGGCGCGGAAGCTTCCGGCGCGCCCGCGGTGCTGGCGGCGGAGGACGCGCTCGCCGGGGCGAATGACGCCGGGAACCTGCCGCCGCGCAGCCTGCCCGACAACCTCGCCTACGTCATCTACACCTCCGGCTCGACGGGCGTGCCGAAGGGCGTGATGATTCACCACCGCGGGATGGTCAATCACCTGTGGGCCAACATCGAGGCGCTTTCGATGGACGCGACGGACGTGCTGGCGCAGACGGCCTCGCAGTGTTTCGACATCTCCGTCTGGCAGTTCCTCGCGCCGCTGATTATCGGCGGGCGCGTTCAAATCTTCCCCGACGAGGTCGCGCAAGACCCGCCGCGCCTGCTCGACGAAGTAGACCGCGAGGGCGTGACGGTCTTCGAGACCGTGCCCTCCCTGTTGCAGGTGGCCCTGAACGACCTGAAGACGCCGGGGCGCGCGCGGCCCGGGTTGAAGTCTTTGAGGTGGCTGCTGCCGACCGGGGAGGAGGCCCCCGTCGCGCTGTGCCGCGAGTGGCTCAAGAGCTACCCCGGCGTGCCGCTGATGAACGCCTACGGGCCGTCGGAGTGTTCCGACGACGTGACGCTTGAGCCCATCTACGAGCCGCCCGACGAGACCGTGCTCCGCGTGTCGATAGGCCGGCCGGTGGGGAACCTGCGCGTGTGCATCACCGACCGGGAGCTGAACCCGATGCCGGTCGGCGTGCCCGGGGAGTTGTGCGTGCGGGGCGTCGGGGTCGGGCGCGGCTACCTGGGGCTGCCGGCGCGCACGGCCGCGTTCTTCGTGCCCGACCCGTTCGGCGACGAGCCGGGCGCACGCATGTACCGGAGCGGCGACCGCGCCAAATACCTGCCCGACGGGAGAATCGAATTCCACGGGCGCATGGACTATCAGGTGAAGGTGCGCGGCCACCGCATCGAGCTGGGCGAGATAGAGGCCGCGCTCTCCGACTTGCCCGGCGTCTCAGAGGCCGCCGTCATCGTCCGCCAGGACTCGCCCGGCGACGCTCGCCTCGTCGCCTACCTCGTCTGGGCCGAAGGCCAAGAAGTGCCCGGCTCCGAGGTGCGCGAGCGGCTGCGGCGTCGGCTGCCGGACTACATGGTGCCGGCCGCGGTGGTGGCGCTGGAGAGGATGCCGCTGTCACCCAACGGCAAGCTCGACCGCAAGGCCCTGCCAGCGCCCGAGGCCGCGAGCACGGACGAGCAGAACTTCGTCGGCCCGCGCAACCCGACGGAGGAGGTGCTGACCGCCATCTGGACGGAGATTCTCGGCGCGGAGCGCATCGGGGTCGAAGACAACCTGTTCGAGCACGGCGCACACTCCCTGCTCGTCACGCAGGTCAACTCCCGCGTCCGCAAAGCCTTCGAGGTCGAGCCGCCGCTGCGCGCCTTCTTCGAGTGCCCGACCATCGGGGGGATGGCGCGCGCCATCACCGCGCTGCGGAGTCAGGCCGAGGGCACCGCCGCCCCGCCCATCGTCCGCATCGAGCGCCGCGACGACCTCCCGCTCTCCTTCACGCAGGAGCGGATGTGGTTCTTAGACCGGCTTGAGCCGGGGATGACGGCTTACAACGTGCCGGGCGCGGTCTTCCTCGACGGCCGGCTCGACGTGAGGGCGCTCGAAGAGGCGTTCGGCGAAGTCCTGCGGCGGCACGAGATTCTGCGGACAACCTACGGCTCGGCCGGCGGCAAGCCGGTGCAGATCATTCAGCCGCCGCGGCCGTTCCGCCTCCACGTCGAAGACTTACAGGGGCTGCCGGAAGACGAGCGGGACGAGGCGGCCATGCGCCTGGCGAAGGAGAACGCGCAGCGACCCTTCAACCTCTCGACGGGGCCGATGGTGCGCTGCTTCCTCGTGCGCATGGGGCCGGACAGGCACCTGCTGGCGATGACCACGCACCACATCGCCTACGACATGTGGTCGCGCGAGATATTCATCTTCGAGCTGGCGACCCTCTACCAGGCTTTCCTCAAGGGCGAGCCCTCGCCGCTGCCCGAGCCCGAGATTCAGTGGGCCGACTACGCCTACTGGCAGCGTCAGTGGCTCAGCGGCGAGGTGCTTGAGAGGCAGCTCGACTACTGGCGGCGGAAGCTTGAGGGCGCGCCGCCCCACCTCGACCTCCCGACCGACTTCCCCCGCCCGCCGGTGCAGTCTTACCGCGGGGCGCGACAGTACCTACAGTTCCCGCCGGGTCTGGCGCGGGGACTCGCGGCGCTGAGCAGGAGGCACGGCGTCACCCCCTTCATCACCCTGCTCGCCGCCTTCAAGACGCTCCTCCTGCGACACACGGGGCAGGAGCAGGTCGTCGTCGGCTCGCCCA
>DASVSK010000210.1:0-1649 GCA_036388135.1 Pyrinomonadaceae bacterium
ACGAGAAGAACCTTTCGCGCAAGCTCCTGGCGCAGAACGCCACTCTCCAACTGGAGGCCGAGGTCAAGGGGGACAAGGGGACGAAGCAGGTGCTCGACACCATCGAGCCGTTCCTGCTCGACATCGCGAACCTGCGCGAGAACCCCTCGCGCGACGAGGTGCGCTCCATCCGGGAGCGCGTGAAGCAGAACGAGATCGTCGCCGCGCTGCAAGTTTATTAGGAGGGCGGCAGCCGCGTCCGGCGCACTTAAACGTAGAACGTCAGAAAGCAAGGAAGACTAAAGCCATGATTAACCCCAAGACCTTTAATCGGAAGCGGGCGGGCTCGCGCCTCCGGGGCGGCGTCGCCGCCCTGGCGGGGCTCCTGCTCGCGCTCTCGGCCGCCCCCGCCCGAGCCCAGCACAAGGAGCTTCTCAGCCGCTTCGTCCAGTCCGACAACGAGGCCGCGACCAACGCCTACGCGCAGGGGCGCACCTTCCTCACCGAGCAGAAGTGGGACAGGGCCGTCAGCGTCCTCAGCCGCTACGTGAACGACTTCCCCTCGGACAGGAACCTCGACGCCGCGCTCTACTGGCTCGCCTTCGCCTACGAGAAGCAGAACAAGAACAGCGAGGCCGAGAGCGCCATCCAGTCCCTGCTCGGCCGCTTCCCGAAGTCCACCTGGGCCGACGACGCGAAGGTCCTGAGCGCCCGCCTCAAGGCGAAGAGCGGCGGCGTCGTCACCGTCGACGAGAACGACCCCAACGACGAGCTGCGCATCCTCGCGCTGCGGACGCTGTGCGAGAACGACCGCGTCGGCTGCTCGGCGCGCGTGGGCGAGGTGCTGCGCACCAGCCGCTCGCCGCGCGTCAAGGAGGCGGCCATCATCATCCTCGGCCGCTACGGCGGGACGGAGGCCGTGCCCGCGCTCATCCAGGTGTCGCGCAACGACTCGGACGAGACGCTGAAGATGCGCGCCATCAGCGCCCTCGGCTCCTCCAACGACGAGCGCGCGCTCGACGTGCTCCGCGAGATCGCGATGGGCGCGGCCTACGCCGACGAGAGCCCGGCCGACTCGGCCATCCACGCCCTCGCCAACCACGACAACCCGCGCGCCGTCGCCATCCTCGGCGAGGTAGCCGCGCGCGGCCAGAATGTCAAGGGGCGCACGCACGCCATCGAGCTGCTGTCGCGCCGCCGCGGCGACAACGTCGTCGACGAGCTGCTGCGGCTCTACGACGCCGTGCCCGATTTGCAGGGCAAGAAGTACGTCGTCGCGGCCCTCGGCAACCGCAAAGACCCGCGCGCGCTCAACAAGCTGGTCGAGGTCGCGCGCTCGGCCTCCGACGTCACGCTCCGCGCGCAGGCCATCCGCGCCATCCCGAACCGCGGCGAGGCGCAGGACCTCGACGTCATCCTCTCGCTCTACGACTCGGAGCGCGACGACGAGCTGAAGAAGAGCCTGCTCGCGGCCATCGGCCACTACCAGACGCAGCGCGCCTACCAGAAGCTCCAGCAGATAGTGAGCAACAACGGCGAGCCGCTGGAGCGCCGCAAGACGGCCATCGGCTACCTCAGCCGGAGCAAAGACCCGGGGGTCAAGACGTTCCTCGAAAACATGCTCAAGTAGCTTCCCCCGCGCGCCCGGCGGGCGGCCGCCCCCTCCGAAG
>DASVSK010000211.1:0-5025 GCA_036388135.1 Pyrinomonadaceae bacterium
ACGTTACCCAGCGCCTTGACGCCGATCACCTGGCCGCCCACCTTCAGCTTGTCGAGGTAGACGCCGCCCTTGAGGTATGCGCTGAAGTATTCGTCGTCCTCGGGGAAGTGCCAGCTAAAGCTGTTCTTGTGTGAGTCGGTCTTCGTCTCCTCCTTGATGCCTCCGCCCGGCTGACTATTCCCGTCCGTCGTGCCGCCCATAGCGCCGTTGCCGCCGGTGCCGCCCGACCCGCCGTTGCCTAAGCCGCCGCCCATCTTCGCGTCGACGGCGTTCTTCATCGAGTCCTCAAACTTCTTTGAAAGTGAGAAGGTCTGGCCGAGCTCGACGGCCTGCCGCTTCCGGCGCACGGCGAGCTGCCGGGCGTCCATCCTCCGCGCGCCGGCGGCCGCGACCTGCGCCCGGAGCTTCTCCCTGCCGAAGGCGCTCCTGCGCGGGAGGAGCTGCGCGGGCTTGCGCAGCGTGTAGCCCTGCGCGGAAAGCTTCTGCTCGAAACGGTTGATCTGGTCGAAGAAGCTCTTGACCGTGAGCTTCTTGCCCGACGGGAGTGTCATCAAGGCGTTCGGGTTGAGCGGCTTGGCCGTCGTCGGGTGGACCATCGCGAAGGGCTTGAACGCTATCGGCGGGCGCTTGACCAGCCCGGTCCGACGCGGGTCGGCGGGCGTCACACGCTTCCGCCGCACGACCGGGAGTGTAATCACCCCGGCGCGTGCCCCCTGCGGCGACTGACCGACGCGTGCGGCGGCCTGCTGCCGCGCGCCGGCGGCCTGCCGGCTTGCGGGCGCGAGCAGCGACAACGCCAGCGCCGCCATGACCGCCGCGACACACGCGCCCCTCACCCCACGCCGAAAATGTTTCCGTGTCTTCATCTGCGGTCTCTCCTTCCGGCCGTCGTGATGGCCGGAGTAAATCGCCCCGGCGGTTTTCGAGCCCGCGCACGTCAGCTCGCCCGGACGGCTGCCGGCGCTTCCCGCGTCCGAATCTCCCCGGGCCGCCCGCGCGGCTCAGAACAGGTTGTCCTTCAGCAGGTCCTTTAGTGCGCTCTTGCCGGCCTTCTCCGCGCCCTCTTTGACCTTCTGCCTGACGTTCTTCCTGGGCCGACCCTCAGACGCGACCCCGCCCGCCTGCTTCTGCTGGCCGGACGGGTCGGCCGCCACCTGCGTAACGTCCGAGGCTTGGACGGACTGGTCGGAAGCGGGCGGGGCATCGCTCTCGGTCGGCGGGGCCGCGGGCTCGGCCGTCGCGCCGGGCTGCTCGAACTCGACCGCGCCCGTCACCTCTATCCTGTAGTTGAGGAGCTTGACCTGCGGGTCTTCGGGGAGCGTGACGCGCACGACGACCTTCTGGCGCTCGGCGAAGGTGTGCTTGCCGACCTTCGTCGCGGGGTCGCGGTTCGGGATGACGTAAAGCTCGCCCATCACCGCCCGGCCGTCTTCGTCGAGGAAGTTGACGCGCAGGTTCGTCGAGCGCTCGTCGGTCGAGGCCGTGACCTTGACCTTGACCTCGCCGGGGTCGGCACCCGTGGCGTTGAAGCTGTAGTAGTGGGTGCGTGCCTTGCCGTTGCTCTTGCCCGTGACGACGTTCGAGGTCATCGGAGTCGGGCTGTCGGGGTCGGTCGAGGTCTGTGCAGCGGAGTGGGCCGCGAGGGCGGCGAGTAGCAGCACGGCGGCGCTGAACCGCGACAGCCGGCCCGTGATCTCGTCGAATCTGTTCCTGTTCATCTTTCTCTCCTCCTGTTTGTTGCCCGGCGTGGTTTAGTCGCCGATTCAGAGTTACTTGATCTTGATCGGCGCTTTCAGAGGCAGACGAGCAGCTCACCTTCCGGCGTCTCCGCGAAGTGGAGAGCGCCGGCTTCGACGCGGCGGAATATTTCCCGCGTCGAGAGCCCCGAGAGGCGCGCCGCCTCCTCGGCCGTGACCATCCGCACGCGCGCGCCGCAGCCCTCGCACCAGGCTGTGTAGGAGACGCTGCGGCCGCGCACGAGCAGGACCCTCTCGGTCTCCACGGTGATTTCAACTCTCCTCTTCAAGTGGCTTCGTCCGCCTTTCATACTGGGTCGGGTCGGGGTCGGCCGGGTCTGTCGGGGAGGATTTCTTTGCCGCCCGCGCCGCTTTCGGGTTAAAATTCGCGCCGCCCCGGCCCCCCCTCCGTTCCCGTCAGCAGATGACCCCTGAAGACCGTGGCGTGACTTGTACACCCGGCCCTGCGGGGTAGTCCTCCGCGCGTCCTCTGTTTTTTCTCCGAAAGTTCTCTGGCAGGGTTAGAGAAGTCCCCGATGGAGGTTAAACCACGGCGCTTCTACGAGTTCGGCGCGTTCCGCGTGGACGAGGCGGGGCGACGCCTCCTGCTCGGCGGCCGGGAGGTGACGCAGGGGGCGGAGGGGGACGGGAGGGGGGAGCGGCTGCCTCCGAAGGCATTCGACCTGCTGCTCTTCCTGCTCAGGCGGGCCGGGGAGACGCTCGGGCGGCGCGAGATTCTGGATGAGGTCTGGGCGGACGCCAACGTCGAGCCGGGGCGGGTGGACGATAGCGTCTCCACACTGCGTAAGTTCCTCGGCGACCGGGCCAAAAATTCTATCTACATCGAGACCGTGCCGAAGGGCGGCTACCGCTTCGTCGCGGACGTCCGCGAGGTTTGCGAGAACGGCGGCCCCGAGATAGTGCTGGCCGAACGGACGCGCACACACGTCGTCGTAGAGCACGTTGACCCGCCCGCGGACGCCGGCCGCGCAACGGGGGAGGCCGCCGCCTTTTCCGCCCCACTCGCTCCCGGCCCGGCGGCCCGCGGCTGGGTGCGAAAGGTCGCCCTGGCCGCGGGGCTGGCGACGTTGGCCGTGCTGACGGCCTCGGCCTATCTCTACCTCGCCCGGGGCGGCGGGCGCGGCGCGGCGGCCCCCGAGTTCAGGTCGCTCGCAGTCCTGCCCTTCAGACAGCTCGGGGCGGTCGCGGCCGAGGACGAGTACCTTGAGCAGGGGCTGGCCGACGCGCTCATCACGCGGCTCAGCAACGTCCGCCAGGTCGCCGTGCGGCCGACGAGCGCTGTCCTGAAGTACGGCGCGGAGAAGCCCGACCTCGCGGCCGTGGCGCGCGAGCAGAAGGTGGACGCCGTGCTCGACGGCAGCTTCCAGCGCGCGGGACGCCGCCTGCGGGTCACCGTCCAGCTCGTCCGCGCCTCGGACGGCTCGCCGCTCTGGGCCGGGCAGTTCGACGAGGACTTTACCGACCTCTTCGCGGTCCAGGACGCCATCTCGGCGCGCGTCGCCGAGGCGCTCCGGCTCCGCCTGAGCGGCGAGGAGGCGAGCCGCCTCGCGCGCCGCCCGACCGAGAACGCGGAGGCCCAGCGGCTCTACCTGCTCGGCCGCTTCTTCTGGAACAAGCGCAGCCCCGAACACTTCGGCCGCGCCCTCGACTACTACCGGCAGGCCGCCGCCGCCGACCCGAACTTCGCCCTCGCCCACGCGGGTCTGGCAGAGACCTACATCATCCTGCCGAACTGGACGGGCGCCGACCCCGAAGAGTCCTTCACGCTCGCCGAGCGGGAGGCGCGCCGCGCGCTCGAACTCGACCCACGGCTCCCGCAGGCGTACACGGCGCTCGCGTCGGTCAGGATTTACCGCGATCGCGACTGGGCCGGCGCTGGCGAGGACTACCGGCGCGCCATCGAGCTGAACCCGAACTACGCGACGGCCCGCCAGTGGCACAGCGAGTGGCTGATGATGACGGGCCGGCTCGAAGAGGCCATCGCGGAGGCCGCGGCGGCGCAACGCCTCGACCCGCTCTCGCCCATCGTCACCTTCGAGTACGGCGTCATGCTCTACTTCGCGCGCCGGCCCGACGAGGCGGCCGAACAGTTTCGCCGGGTCCTCGAACTGGAGCCGGGGCTCTACCGCGCCAACGTCTTCCTCTCCCGCATCCATTTCGACCGGGGGGACTACCGCGAGGCCATGCGGGAGCGCGCCCTCACCTTCACACGGGGGGATGAAGCCGAGACGCGGCGCATCGAGGCCGCGTTCATCGCGGCCTATAGGGTAGGGGGCCCCGAAGGCTACCTGCGCAGGACGCTCGTGATGCGAAACGAGCCCGGGGTGGCCCCGGAACACAGGCTGGGCATCTGGGCAGAGAGCTGCGCCCGACTGGGCGACAGGGATTGCGCCTTCGAGGCGCTCCGCGAGGCGGAGCGCGCGCGCCACCCCATCGTCGACAGTGTGATAGTCGACCCCTATTTTGACTTTCTCCGCCCTGACCCGCGGTACGCGGAGATGATGAGGCGTTTGAAGCTGCAACGGTGAGCGCCCACGGCGACGGCGGCTCTGACTTGGGCACGTGGGCTACACCGGCTTTGCCTCACAATTCGATAGCTAGCCCAAGATGTTGATAACTCGTCTGCTGAGAGCCGCAATACCTCGTACCAATTTTGAATTGTGAGGCAAAGCCACACTGAGGTATGAGTATCTGGCCTGAAACGATCCCAGCCTATTCCACGGCCATTCCGTAAGCTCATCAGGAACACCCGGCTTACATGACCGGCGTCGCGCTTCCGGGATCGGGTAGCCGCCCACCGTCGAGAAGCGGGCGGGACGCCTCGTCACCGCTTTGGGGCTGTTCGTCACATTTTGGTGGTTAATTTCCGGGCCGGGTCTATACTGCTTCGCACGTCAATGCCCGTCTCGACCCGGCATAATTACCAACTCGACAATATCAACCGTAGGGGAATGATGACCACACGCCGTCCTGCACTAAGAAGTACCCGCAAAGTTATTGACCCTTCCCGCCTCTTGCGCCGGGTCGGGCTGGCGTGCCTGCTGCTCCTGGCGTCGCGCGCGGTCTACGGCAGCGACGGCGCATGGCCGCAGTTCCGGGGGCCGGACTCGAACCCCGTGGGGGCGCACGCGCGGCTGGCGGAGCGGTGGTCGAAGACCGAGAACGTAGAGTGGTCGCGGGAGATACCGGGGCGCGGGTGGTCGTCGCCGATTGTGACGGGCGGCAGAGTGTACGTGACCACGGTCACGACGGAGGGCAAGTCGAAGCC
>DASVSK010000212.1:0-4244 GCA_036388135.1 Pyrinomonadaceae bacterium
GCGGGCGTCCCGCGCGTCCTGCGCACGGGGAGGCCCGAGGCGGTCGTCGACGTGACCGACGAGACGCTGCCCGCGCTGGCGCGCGACGCCGGGCACGAGCGCCTGCTGCGCGAGCTGGGGCTGAAGTCCTTCCTCGCCGTCCCGCTCGTCGCGCGCGGCCGCACCATCGGCGCGCTCACCTTCTCCTCGACGAGCGCCCGACGCGAGTACACCGACGAGGACGTCTCCTACGCGCAGGAGATAGCCTCGCGCGCCGCGCTCGCCATCGAGAACGCGCGCCTCTACGGACGCGCGCAGGAGGTCAACCGCGCCAAGGACGAGTTCCTCGCCACGCTCTCGCACGAGCTGCGCACGCCCCTGACGCCCATCCTCGGCTGGACGCACATGATCCGCTCGGGCCGCCTCGGCGCGGCCGAGAGCGAACAGGGCATCCGCGTCATCGAGAAGAACTCGCAGTCGCTCTCGCGGCTCATCAACGACCTGCTCGACATGTCCTCGATCCTCTCGGGCAAGATGCGCATCGAGCACGCGCCCGTCGAGCTCTCCTCGGTCGTGCGCGAGGCGGCCGAGACCGTCCGCCCGCAGGCCGACGCGCGCCGCGTCGCGCTCGAAGTCCGGGCGGGCGGGCCCGCCCCGGCCGTCGTCAGCGGCGACCGGACGCGGCTCGTGCAGGTCTTCTGGAACCTCCTGCACAACGCGGTGAAGTTCTCGCCCGAGGGCGGGCGCGTCCGCGTCGGCGTCCGCGCCGCGGGCGGCTCGGCGCGGGTCGAGGTCGAGGACGAGGGCGCGGGGATAGCGGCGGAGTTTCTGCCGCACGTCTTCGAGCGCTTCCGCCAGGCCGACATGGGCACGACGCGCACGCACGGCGGGCTGGGACTGGGGCTCGCGCTCGTCAAGAGCTTCGTCGAGGCGCACGGCGGCTCGGTCTCGGTCGAGAGCGCGGGCGAGGGTCGCGGCAGCCGCTTCACGGTCGCGCTCCCCTCGGTCGCGTCTGATGCGTCGCGCGGCCGTTCGGGCGACCTCGAAGCGGGCGCGGCCGAGCCCTGCCCCGGCGAGGTCTGCCACGTCCTCGTCATCGAGGACGCGCCCGACACGCTCGAAATGCTCAAGGTCGCCTTCGAGGCGCGCGGCTACACGGCCGCGGCCTGCGCCACGCCGGAGGAGGCGCTGCGCGTTGCCGAGTCGGGGCGGTTTGATATAATCGTTTCAGACATCGGTCTCCCACGAATCGACGGATACGAGTTGATCGCGCGGCTGCGCAGGCTGCCGCACCTGAGCGAGGTGCCCGCGCTCGCGCTCACGGGCTACGCCGCGCAGCGCGACGAAGAGGCCGCGCTCGCCGCGGGCTTCGACGCGCACGTCGCGAAGCCCGTCGACCCGGCGGAACTGGCCGAGCGGATGGAACAGCTAATGCGGCGCGGGGCTTCGCCCGGGGCGACGCAATGAAGGAAAGAGGACAGATGTACCAGACCGTCGCGCAACCCGACCGCGGCCGCGGCTACGAAGCGCCGCCGCCCCCGCCCGCGCACCCGGAGTTCGCCCCCGGCGGCGAGACCCAGACCGACTACGACTCCGAGGCCGCGGCCGAGCCCCTGCGCGTGCTCGTCGTCGACGACGCGCCCGACGTGACCGAGATGATCGCGCTGATGATGAGCTACGCGGGCTACAGCGTGGTCACAGCCTTCTCGGCCGCCGAGGCGCTCGACGCCGCCCGGACGCAACGCTTCGACGCCATCATCTCCGACATCGGCATGCCGGGCATGAGCGGCTACCAGTTGGCCGAGGCTCTGCGCGCGCTGCCCGCCTACCGCAGCACGCCGCTCATCGCC
This sequence comes from Pyrinomonadaceae bacterium, assembly GCA_036388135.1. Taxonomy (GTDB): domain Bacteria; phylum Acidobacteriota; class Blastocatellia; order Pyrinomonadales; family Pyrinomonadaceae; genus QHXN01. Next base: position 1,830 of record DASVSK010000212.1, read on the forward strand.
GTCACCGGCTTCACGATGTACGAAGACCGCGAGCGCGCGCGCAGCGCCGGCTTCGACGACTTCCTCAACAAACCCATCAGCCCCTCCGCCCTCGTCGACGCCGTCAAGCGGCTCTGCGGCTGAGAAGGATTAACCACGAAGAGACGGGGGCGCGGCTAATACAGAAGCCGCGCCCCCGTCTCTCCGCAGGTTAAGAGCCATCGCTTCCCTGATCTCGCGCGCGACGAGCCGGCCGCCGGGGCGGCTTCATGCCCGCGCGCGTTCGTGATATTTTCGTGGACTCGAATTTCGGCCGCCAAAATGAACCGGACACGCCTGCGCGAGGGGGTGAGGTGAATCATGGAGAACGTACAGGGCGGGACTCTCCCCGAGGACACTACTGAGCGTGAGTCGGGCGCGGACGCCGTCCGCGCGGCTGCCGCGCCCGCGAGGCGCGCGGGGCTGGCCGACGTTTTGAACAGCCGCGCGGCGCTGCTCGTCGTCGGCGCGCTGCTCGTCGGCGCGGTCTTCTGGTACCTCCAGTTCTCGACCGCCTCGATCTGCTGCGGCGACTACGACGCCTACTACCACTTCCGCTGGAGCCGCATGCTCTGGGACGGGATGCGGGCGGGCAGCTTCCCGCCCTCGTTCGACGCGCTCCCGCTCACGACGCTCAACCCGCGCGACTACGTCGACCACCACTTCCTCTTCCACGTCCTCCAAATCCCGTTCACCTTCTTCTCCGACTTCCAGACCGGGGCCAAGCTCGGGACGTGGCTCTTCGCGTGCCTCGCGATTCTCTCCTGCTACTGGCTGATGCTCCGCAACGGCCTGAGCTACCCGCTCGTCTGGCTGGTCGCGCTCGTCGGCAGCTCCGCCCCGTTCCTCTACCGCATGAACATGGGCAAGGCGATGAGCGTCTCCATCGTGCTGATAGTCGTCGGGCTCCACCTGCTCTTCGAGCGCAGGTACCGCTGGCTCCTCCCGCTCTCGTTCTTCTTCGCGCTCACCTACGACATGTTCGCGCTGCTCGTCGCGGCGACGCTGATGTGGTCGTTCGTCATCCTCTGGAGCGAGCGGCGCGTCGAGTGGCGGCCGGTCGCGTTCGTCGCCGCGGGCTCCCTCCTCGGCTTCGTCATCAACCCCTACTTCCCGCACAACTTCCAACTGCTCTACGAGCACCTCGTCATCAAGGTCACCGCGAAGGACTTCTCCACCACGGTCGGCTCGGAGTGGTACCCGTACAGCACCTGGGAGTTTCTGGGCAACTGCGGCGTGGCGCTCGCCGCGATGGTCGCGGGCTACGTCGCCTTCAAGGATTCGGCGGACAGGGGGCGGCAGAGGGCGCTGCTGCTGCTGCTCTTCTCGACCTTCCTGATGATCGTCAACATGCGCTGGCGTCGCTTCGCGGAGTACTTCCCGCCGTTCGCGGTGCTCTTCGCGGCCTTCGCCGTCGAGCCGCTCATCCGGGCGGCGCGCGAGCGCTACGCCTCGCGCGAGCCTTCGGAGGCCGAGGGTCTCGTCCCGGAAGAGGGCGCGCGCGCGCACGAGCCTGCGCGGGTCGAGAACGCGCGCGCGTGGGAGATGGTCTTCGTCGCGACGGCCTTCGTGCTGCTCGCCGCGCCGCTGGTCTGGTACGCGCGCGTCACCTCGCACGACATCGCCGGGATGGCCGGGCCGGACTACTACAAGGGCGGCGGCGCGTGGCTCTCGAAGAACGCCGACCGCGGCGAGCTGATCGTCAACACCGACTGGGACGACTTCCCTAAGCTCTTCTTCTACAACCCGCAGCTCGCCTACGTCTCCGGCCTCGACCCCACCTACCTGCTCGACAAGGACAAGCGGCTCGCCGAGCTGCACGGCCGCATCACCATCGGGCGCGAGCTATCCGACGACGAGATAGCCAACCTCGGCCCGCTCATCCGCGACAACTTCTGCGTCGGCGAGGGGCCGCAGCGCCGCTGCGCCCGCTACGTCTTCACCGACCACGAACACGAGGACTTCTACAACCACGCGCTCGACAGCGGCTGGTTCGACGAGGTCTACGCCGACGGCGACTGCTCCATCCTCCGCATACGCGAAGAGAAGGGCGCGCCCCCGCCGGACAACGTCCTGCCGCCCGGCGGCGACGAGGACGAGCCCGACGAGGGCGAGCCGCAGGCCGAGACCGACTAGCGCCCGCCTAAGTGCGCGGCTTGACGGCGAAGACCTTCACGCTCGCCGCGTAGTCGTTGACGTCGTAACGTTCGAGCAGGTCGCGCAGGTCGCCGTGCAGCTCGGCCCCGGCCGCCGGGCCGCAGCATGAGACTGACGCCGCGGCCGCCGCCGTCTCGGCGGGCGCGCAGCACGATCCGGCCGCAATCTCGACGGGCGCGCAGCACGAACCCGCCACGGGCAGGCCCTTCGTCGCGCCGTCTTTCGACGCCGACACTTCCT
>DASVSK010000213.1:0-4688 GCA_036388135.1 Pyrinomonadaceae bacterium
AACGTCTGCTTTTATGTCTGACACACTCCGGGAGATGCACGGCTTCGCGGCGCGCGGCGCGGGGCTGCCGCTGGGGCGGCGGCGCGCGGCGCGTCCGACCGCACGCGAGTGGCTGAAGCACTCGGCGCTCCTCCTCCTGACGGGCGTGACGGCGGCGTGGGCCGGGTTGGGCTTCTTAGTCCCGGCCGCCGAAGTCGAGCCCGCGCTCGCCGCGCCCGCCGGCGGGCTCGACTACCTGCTCTACGTCCCGAAATACTACCTGCTCCTGCTGGCCGCGACCGGCTCCTACGCGCTGGCGCACCCGCAGCTCATCTACGACGGGCTGACGTTCGCCGCCTCGCTCCTCTCGATACTGCTGGCGCACGAGGCCGGGCATTACGTCGCCTGCCGCCTCTACGGCGTCGACGCGACGCTGCCATTCTTCATCCCCGTCCCGCCGCCCTTCATCGCGGGCACGCTCGGCGCGTTCATCAAGATCAGGTCGCCGATACCGTCGCGCCGCGCGCTCTTCGACATCGGCGTGGCGGGCCCGCTCGCGGGCTTCCTCGTCATCATCCCCGTGGCCTGCGCCGCGCTCCTGACGTCGCGGCCCGCGCCGCCGCTCCCCACGGAGGGCGTCATCATCTTCAACGACCCGGCGCTGCTGCGCCTGCTGGCCGCGCCCCTCGGCGTGCGCGACCTGGCGGGCATCGCGCCGAACCCCTTCTACTTCGCGGCGTGGATCGGGCTGCTGGTGACGAGCCTGAACCTCCTGCCCGTCGGGCAGCTCGACGGCGGGCACGCCGTCTACTCCGTCTTCGGCCGTCGCGCGCACAAGCACGCGGGCCGCCTCGCCTTCCTCTCGATGCTCGCGCTCGCGCCGCTCGGCTGGCTCTGGCACGGCGTCCCGAGCGGCTTCCTCTACGTCGCCCTGCTCTTCATCATGCTGCGCCTGCCGCACCCGCAGCCCCTAGACGAGCAACAGCCCCTCGGCCCGGCGCGTAACGCCGTCGCGCTCCTGACGCTCCTCGTCTTCGCGCTCTCCTTCATCCCCTTCCCGCTGACGATCAGATAACAACGCCGACAGCGCCCCGCGCGGCACTGTTTAAGGCGCGCGCCCGCGGGCGGCTAAAGTTTGATTTTGACGCCGCCGTTAAAGACGCGGCCTTCCGTGTGCGTGTAGATTTCGCCGAAGGTGGGGTTCTGGTGCGGGGGGAAGACGACCGTCCCGAAACGCCCCTGGCGCGTGTCGGTGATGTTCTCGGCGTTGACGAAGAGGCTGTACTTGCCGAAGGTCTTTTCGCCGAAGACGCCCAGCACCCAGTAGGGTCTCGTCCTGAAACGGTCGGTCAGTAGCTGGCTGCTCGTGTAGTAAGCCTCGAAGCCCGCCTTAAAATTCTCCTCCTTCTCGAACAGCAGCGCCGAGTTTATTTTGCCCTTCGGCGTGAGCGGCAGTGTCCGGTCGCCCGCCAGGTATTTCGCCTTCGCGTCGGTGAAGGTGTAGCCGGCGAACAGCTTGACGAAGTCGTAAGAGGCGCGCACGTTCGTCTCGAAGCCCGCGCTCCTGACCGGCCGGGCGGCGTTCGTGAACCGGAAAAAGCCGCCGGGGCGCGGCGACAGCACGAGCGGGTCTTCTATTTCGGTGTAGAAGAACATCTGGTTGAGCGAGTAGGAGAACTTCTCCCCGAACGCGCCCCTGTAGTTAACGTCGAACGTCCCGCCGCGGCTGCGCTCCGCCTTCAGCGTGTTCCCCACGGGCAGGACGCCCCGGAAGAGCAGCGTCTCCGCCTCCTCGGTGAAGATGCTCGGCGCTTTGTACCCGAAGCCGAGGCTGAGGCGGCTGCTCAGCCTGTCGGTGAACCTGTAGAGCGCGGAGACGCGCGGCAGCGGGAAGACGCCGTAGTGCCTGACGTGGTCGAGGCGGAAGCCGGCTTCGAGCGACAGCTTCTCCGTCACGTCGAAACTGTCCTGCGCGTAGACGCCGAAAGTCCTCCGGCTCTCGTCCCGCGGCGTCAGGCCGCCGCCGCCCCTCTCCCTGAAACGGTCGTAGACCACGTTGAGGCCGAGGACGAGCGCGTGCCTGCCGGCCGGCTGGAAGTAAGAAACGTCGGTGTAGGAGTTGAGCTGCCTGCCCGCGAACAGGTAGCCGGGGATTTCCGTCTCGCGTCTGAAGAAGGCGAGGCTCTGCCGCGCGACGACCTTCCGGCCGCCCGAGAAGGCGCGCTCGAACTGCAAGGTCGTGATGTTGCGGAGAGACTCGTTATCCTCGAAGTATCGATGAAGGCCGTCGGCACGGCCGTCGATGACGAAGACGTCGCCGCCCCTACGGCTCTGGCGGGATGTCGAGTTGCCGACGGTCAGGCGCGTGTCGTCGTTGAGTCGGAAGAAGAGGCGCGGGCTCAGGTTGAAAGAGTTCGTCCGCGGCAGCTCGGTGAAGTCGTCGCCGTCGACGTCGTAATCCTTCTGGTAGTTGACCGAGCCGAGGAGCGTGTAACCGAAGCGGCCGAGCTTGCGCGAGTCGAAGACGGAGAAGTCCGTCCCGCCGGCCGAGGTCAGGTTGAAGATGAGGGACGTGAAGGGCTCGTCCCCCGGCTCTTTGCTGACGAAATTGACCACGCCGGCAATCGCGCCCCCGCCGTAAAAAGTGGCCGAAGGGCCTTTGATGATCTCGACCTGTTTCAGGTCGAGCGGCAGGATTTCCAGAAGGCTTAGGCTGCCCGAGAAGCCGCCGAAGGCCGGGAAGCCGTCCTTGAGAATCTGCGTGTAACGGCCGTCGAGCCCCTGTATGCGGACGCTCTGCGTGTTGGAGGTCGCGGAGGTCTGCTGCACCTTGATGCCTGTGCTCTCGTTGAGAACCATCGAGACGTTGGCCGGGCGCATGTTGCTCTTCTCGTCGACCTCCTCCTCGTCGATGGCCTCGACCCTCGTCGGGACGTCGTCTATCTCCCGGCCCGTGCGCGTGGTCGCCACGACGGTGACCTCGCCCAGCTCGTTCGTGACCTTGATGAAGACGACGGTCTCGTCCCGCACGGCGGCCGGGAAAGTTACTTTCAACTCCCCCGCCTCGTAGCCGGCCGAAAAGATTTCGATTGTCTGCTCGCCGTCGGGCACGCCGACCAACTGCGCGACGCCGCCCGCGTCCGTGACCGCCGAAATCTCCGTGCCCGTAACCGACACCTTCGCGCCGACGACCGCCTGACTCGTCTCCCGGTCTTTGACCGTAACCTTGAAGGCGTTCTGGGCGGGCGAGATTTGCGCCGTCAGCAGGACGACGGCGAATGACAAAACAACCAGTCTCGACATGACTGCTGCCTTTCCGTGTAAAGCTATGGATTCAAGACACCGACGCGCACCGCTTCCACGCTCCGGCGGCGCGTTCAAAAGAGTGGCGGAAGTAGCAGACGGGGGCCGTTAAATACGGAGTGCCGGCAGGAGTCGCAGCGGCGGGTCTGCGAAAGAGAACTGACGATACGGCGAAATCAGGATGATGCCGTCGGCGAAGGCTTGGCCCGAAACGGTCGAGGCCGAAATGTCGGCCGCCGCTTGTAAGGTAACTTTGAGCGTGGCGCGTTCCGGAGTCGCCGCTTTGAGGAAGGAGGCGTCCGGGCAGTCTTCACAGTCTGGCGCGTCCCTCATCTCGGTCGCCTCGACCGTCGGGGCGAAATCGGGCCGCCCCTGTGCTTCCGCGCCCTCCCACCCGCAAATCGAGACGCAGGCCGCAAACACCCACAGGAGAGATACGGGCAGTAGCGCGGCGACCACTCGCTTCAGTTCGATGCGCGGCGTAAACATCGGCGTCAGTATAAAGAACCGACAATTATTTTGACCAATCGGGCGACAGCTTCTTAATCCATAAGCTGCCGACAAGCTGAACCGCTATCAGCGACAAATGCGCCGCGATAAAAACCCAACCGGGCAACGACACCGCGAACGGGGGCGCGCACAGCACGGCGGCCGAAAACACTTCCGCAAAGCTGATGTGCCGCCTGGCGACGCGGTGGTGGAGAAGGTGGAACGTCTGCACTACGAGCAGGGCGACGTAGGTTACCGTCGGCGTTAGCATCAGTCACACGACCCTCACCGTGACAGGTTTCGTCGCCGCTTTCGCCGCCGTAGCTCCGGCCCGCTTTTCGGCCCCGGAAGCGACCCCTTTTACTCTCAAGCCGTCGCCGCCGAGGGCAGGAGCCCCTTGACCTCCCTGACGATGCGGTGGACTTCCTCCTGGTCTTTGAGCGCGACCATAAAGAACTTGTAGCCCTGCTGGAAGCAGATTATCCCGTTGCCGAAGAGCCAGACGGCGTCGAGGACGGGGTTGCCGCCGAGGAGCCAACTGACGGGCGCGCCGACGATGGGGCCGGGCTGGAGTATCTGAGCGAAGATGGCGACGCCCGCCGCGCAACTGAAGGCCCCGAGGAGCGGCGCGCCGACGTAGCGCACCATCTTGCGCTCGAACTCGACGCGCGAGCGCTCGGCCTCGTCCAGCTCGCCCGCGGCCAGGAGGCGCTCGCGCTCGCGCAGGTATTCGTCGAACTTCTGCCCCACCTTGCGCACGGCCCAGACCGGGAGCGCCGAGTGCGTGAACCAGTGCGGGTGCGAGCCGAGGAGGAAGCCGTCGAGGCCGGGGAAGGCCGCGCCGCCGCGCACGCCCGCCGCCAGCGAGAGCGTGACGGCGATGGCCTGCTTCGGGTTCTGCCGCGCCCAGTCGTACG
>DASVSK010000214.1:0-6862 GCA_036388135.1 Pyrinomonadaceae bacterium
AGCCCGAGCCGTGGAGCGCGGAGAGGTCGCGCATGTCGCCGCGCACGGTCGAGACCTCGTGGCCGTAGTGCGCGGCCGCCGCGCGGTCGCGTTCGAGCTGCTCTTCGGAGAGGTCGAAGACGGTGACGCGCGCGCCGAGGAGCGAGAAGGCGGCCGACTCGCGCCCGCCGCCGCCCGCGAGGCAGAGCACGCGGCCGCCTTCGAGCGGGCCCAGCCATCCGGACGCGTCCACGACGGCGCGCGCCGCGTCGGCGTCGAGGTCGAGCAGCGGGCGCGTGTAGAGCGCCTCGGCCTCTGCGAGCGCCCGCCAGCGCCCGACGTTGTACTCCGCTATCTCGTCCATAAGTGGTCTCCCGTCCGTCCGCGCGGGGCGTTTCGCCGCCGCCGCGCGACTCAGGGCTCGCCCCCCGTCTGCGGGCCGTTGCGCTGGAAGTTGCGGAAGGGCTCGGGGATGAAGTTGGTCATGTGGAAGTGCGCGGAGCGGCCGTCGGTGAAGCTCTGGTAGAGGTCGAACTCGGGGAGCCGCAGGCAGGTGAGCGCGCAGGTCTGGTCGTAGCCGGTGTCGATGCCAATGGCGCTGTGCGAGACGTAGATGCCGTGGCGGCCGAGGCGTCCGAGCAGCGGCAGCAGCGGCGTCGGCGTGTGGCCGAAGACGCAGGGCTTGCCGTAGTAGTGCTTGTAGAAGTCGGGGTTGCGCGACCAGAGGAGGTGTCGGGCGTCGGTCTCCGTGGGGTGCTTCTCGCCGTCGAGGCCGGCGTGGACGTAGAAGGCGTGCTCGTCCTCGTGGAAGAGCGGGAGCGCGCGGAAGAAGTCGAGGTGCTCGGGCGGCAGCGAGTCGCGCACGCGCCGCCGCGCCTCCTCCCACCAGGAGCGCAGCTCCTCCGTGAGCTTGTAGCCGGTGTACTGCCCGAAGGTGTGCTGGCTCCCGACCGCCGGGTGGAGCCAGAGCGGCGCGGCGTCGTCGAGGAAGTCGAGGAGCATCTGCTCGTGGTTGCCGCGCAGGCAGACGACCGAGCCTTCGGGGGACGAGCGCTGAAGCCCGAGGACGTCGGAGACGGTGCCGGGGATGTCCTCGCCGCGGTCGATGAGGTCGCCGAGGAAGACGAGCGTGTCCCGCCCCGCCTCGCGCGGGAGGAGTGAGAGCAGATGTCCGAGCTGCTTGCGGCGGCCGTGAACGTCGCCGATGACGAAGGTGCTCATTGGCATCCTCCGCGGGGAAGAAAGGGGGGAAGAAAAGGGGAAAGTTGAAGGGCGAAAGTGTGGACGGCGCTCTGCGCCGGTTCGTTTAACTTAAGTCACGCCGCGGGCGCGTCCTCACTTTCGCCTTCCGCCTTTCGCCCTTCGACTTGTTATCGCTGTCGGGCCTCGTCGGCGCGCTTGGGCGCGTCGCCGCCGATGCTGCTCATCAGTCCGGCGAAGCGCGGGTCTTCGCGCAGGGGCTCCCAGTTCGGGTCGGACTCGAACCAGGGCTTGTTCTCGTTGCCCACCTTGATGGCCGTCGCCAGCCACTCGAACGCGAGGTCGCGCTCGCCGAGCAGCGCGTAGGCGCTGGCGACCCAGTAGGCGACGTCGTGGTTGGCGCGCGCCACGCGGAGCGCGCCGTCGGTCAGCTCGCGGTGCGCGGCGGCGTGTTCGCCCTTGTGCGCGTGGAACTGCGCGAGCAGGGGCCGGACGCCGTCCATGTCGGGGTTGCGGCGCAGCACCTCGTCCATCACGCGCACCGCGCCGTCGAGGTCGCCGCCGTAGGCGCAGATGACGGCCCTGAACGACTTGACGAGCGGGTGGCCGGGCTCCATCTGCGCGCCCAGCTCCAGCTCGGCCGCGGCGTCGTCGTGGCGGTGCTGGTAGAGGAAGACGCGCGCGCGGTTGTAGCTGACGACGACGCGCTCGGCCGGGTTGATCTTGAGCATCCGGCCGTAGGCGTCGAGCGCGTCCTGGTAGCGGCCGTCGAGACGCGCGACGGTCGCCGCGGCGAACTGCGCGCCGACGTCGTTGGGCAGCTCCAGTTGTAGCGCGCCGGCCAGCTCGCGCGCGCGCGCCTTGTTGCCGCGCGCCATCTCGACGAAGACCATGTGGAGCCGCGCCTCCGGCAGCCCCGGCCTGAGCGCGAGCGCGCGCCCCAGGGCCTCGGCCGCGCGCTCGTAGTCCTCGGGGCCGCCGATGACCTTGATGACGCGGTTGGCGTAAGCGCCGCCGAGCGCGCACCAGGCGAGCGCGAAGTTCGGGTCCAGCTCGACGGCGCGGCGGAGGTGGACGACGGCCTCCTCGGAGTCGACGCGCGCGAGCGTGTGGTAGATGAAGCGGCCGCTGGCGTCGCGCCCGAGGAGGTACTCTTCGTAAGCCTCGGGGTGGGTCGAGCCGCCGCCGTCGCCGGTCTCGGTCTGGCTCTGCTCGCGCGGCGCGGCCTGCCGGTGCGCGGCGTCGATGCGGCGCATCAGCGCGACGAAGCGCTGATCCTCGCGGAAGCCCTCCCACTTCGGGTCGGACTCGAACCACGTGCGGTTCTCGTTGCCCAGCTCGATGGCGCGGTCGAGCCAGTGGAGCGCGTCGTCGCGGTCGCCGAGCATGGCGTGCGTGGTGGCGAGCCAGTAGGCGATGTCGTGGTCGGCGTCGGCCGCCTCGCGCGCGCGGTCCGTGAGCTGCGCGCGCGCGGCCTCCACCTCGCCCTGCTTGATGAGCTGCTGCGCGAGGAGCGGGCGGATGCCGTCCATCGTCGGGTGCTCATCCAGCACCTCGCGCAGGATGCGGACGGCCTCGGCCACGTCGCCGCGCCGCCCGAGCACGACCGCCTGGAAGGTGCGTATCAGCGGGTGGTTCGGCTCGACGCGCGCGCCCTGTTCCAGCTCCAGGAGCGCGTCGTCGAAGCGGTGCTGGTACATGAAGACGCGCGCGCGGTTGTAGCTGGCGACGACGCGCGCCGCCGGGTCGAGGCGCGCGAGCTTGCCGAAGGCGCGCAGCGCGCGGTCGTACTCGCCGTCTAGGCGGTGGAGCGCGCCCTTGACGAAGTAGACGGCCGGCTCGTTCGGGGCCTGCTTGGCGAGGCGCGCGACCTCGGCGCGGGCCTTCCTCTTCTCGCCGCGCGAGAGGTAGATGAAGACCATCAGGATGCGCGCCTCGACGAGGTTCGGGTCGAGGTCGAGCGCGCGGCTGAAGGCGTTCTCGGCCAGCTCGTAGTCCTCGCCGCCGCCCAGTCCCTTCAAGACCTTGTTGGCGAAGCACGCGCCGAGCCCGCTGTGCGCGAGCGCGAACGTGTGGTCGAGGCGGATGGCGTGCTGGAAGTGCTCGACGGCCTCGTCGCAGTCGGCCGGGTCGAGCGTGTGGAAGAGGAAGCGCGCGAAGGCGGAGCGGCCGCGCAGGTACTCCTCGTAAGCCTGCGCGTTGCGCGTCGCGGGCGCGGCCCTGCCGGTCTGCGAGGCGTGCTGCTCGACTTCGAGCCCCTCGCTGATGCGGCGGGCGATGGTGTCCTGGAGCGCGATGAGGTCGTCGGCCGTGGCGTCGATGCGGTCGCTCCAGAGCATGTCGCCGGTGACGACGTCGACGAGCTGCGCGTTGACGCGCAGCGCCCCGCCCGCGCGCAGGAAGTTGGCCGAGAGCACGGCGCTCACGTTCAGCTCGCGCCCGACCTCGCGCGGGTCGACCTCCCTGCCCTGGTACTTGACGATCATCGAGGAGGGGCGGACGACGAGCGAGCGGTTGCGCGCCAGCTCCGTGATGACGGCGTCGGCGAGCGAGAACTCGTAGTAGGCGACCTCGGGGTCGCCCGAGAGGTTGCGGAAGGGGAGGATGGCGATGGACTTCTCCAGCTCGAACTGGCTGACGTGCTGCTGCTGGGCGGGCGTCTGCCCCGCGGGGGGCGTCGCCGACGCGCCGGCGCGGGAGGTGGGCGGGAGCGAGGTGGCCTGCTTCTCGGACCCCGTCAGGCCGCGCCACCAGCGCCGGAAGCTGGTGCCGAAGCCGCCGCCTCCTCCTCCGGACTCGTGGCGCGGCGGCCTGGCGAACGGCACGACCTCGGAGGGCACGCCGCCCGCCTGCGGGTCGAGGTCGCCGCGCGAGGCGGCCACCTCGCGGATCGAGGCGCGCAGGGCGTCGCGCATCTCGGAGACCTCCGGGTAGCGGTCTTCCGGCCGCTTGGCGAGCGAGCGGTCGAGTATGGCTTGGACGCTCGCGGGCGGCTCGTCCCTGCGCACCGCCTCGACGGGCTCGGGCGTGTCGTGCAGGACGGCGTAGCGCACCTCGACGGTGGTCTGCCCCTTGAAGGGCCAGATGCCGGCGAGCATCTCGTAGAGGAGCACGCCGGTCGAGAAGATGTCGGCGCGGTGGTCGACCTTCTTGCCCGACGCCTGCTCGGGCGCGGCGTAGGTCGCCGTCCCGTAGGGCACGCCCAGCTCCGTGAGGTGGACGTCCGAGCCCTTGTGGCCGTCGTCGAGCAGCTTGGCGAGGCCGAAGTCCAGAACCTTCGCCAGCCCCGACGCGGTGACCATCACGTTGCCGGCCTTGATGTCGCGGTGGATGATGCCCTTCGAGTGCGCGGCCGTCAGGGCGTCGGCGACCTGGTAGGCGATGGAGAGCGCGGTCTCCATCGAGAGCGGGCGGCCGTTGACGAGCTGGCGGACGTTCTTGCCCTCGATGTACTGCATCGCGATGAAGTGCAGCCCGTCCGACTCGTGGAGCCCGTAGATGGTGCAGATGTTCGGGTGGTCGAGGGAGGAGGCGAGCTGCGCCTCGCGCTCGAAGCGCTTGAGGTTGACCTCGCGCGCGGTCAGCTCGGGGCTCAGTATTTTGACGACGACGGTGCGCCCGAGCCGCTCGTCCACAGCCTTGTAGACCGTGCCCTGCCCGCCCGCGCCGAGCTTCTCCGTGATGCGGTAATTGAGGAGCGTCCTGCCGACCATCGAGGTTCGGGACTTCCGATTTTAGATTTTCGACTCGCGACGCGGCCGCGTTAAAAACCGGGGCCGCGCGGGGATTGTAGACCCGCGGCGGCCCAAATCAAACATCTAAAATCAAACATCTGAATTTCTTTCGTCCGGCTCACGGCCGGCCCTAGTCGTGCACCGTTCAACCGCGCGGCGGCTCGCCGAAGCCCGACTGGACGTAGCGGCCGTCCTCGACGATGCACGGCACGGTCGGGTCGCCGCCCGAATAGTCGAACATCTCGGCGCGGCGCGCGCGGTCGTTCTGCGCGTCGTACTCGGTCCACTCGACGCCCCGCGAACGGTAAAAGTCCCGCGCCTGCTGGCAGTACGGGCACCCCGGCTTGATGTACATCACGAGTCCCACTTTATCTTCCGCCCTCCTTTTGGCTTTAGCCCGAGTGTAGCGCACGCCCGCCGCCGTTGAGAAGCCACGGGCGCGCCGGCCGGCGCGCGAAACGTCTGTGCTATGATGCGCCGGTCGACCGCGGCGTCGTGCGCCACCCGGCGCAGACCCGACCCCGCCCCGTGAGAAGCGACCCATGGCTAAGTTCTACGCACAGCTCGACGACACCCTCCGGAGTTTCATCGGCGAGCAGAAGATATTCTTCACCGCGACGGCCCCGTCCGAGGGGCGCGTCAACCTCTCGCCGAAGGGCATGGACACGTTCCGCTGCATAGACGAGCGGACGGTCGCCTACCTCGACCTGACGGGGAGCGGCAACGAGACGGCCGCGCACCTCGCGGAGAACGGGCGGATGACGGTCATGATGTGCAGCTTCTCGGAGAGGCCGCTGATACTGCGTCTCTACGGGCGCGGGCGCGTCGTCCACCCGGGCGACGGCGAGTGGGACGGCCTCCGCGGCCACTTCCCCGTCCCGGGGTTTCCCGGCGAGCGGCAGATAGTCATCCTCGAAGTCGAGTCGGCGCAGACCTCCTGCGGGTTCGCCGTGCCCGTCTACGAGCTGAAGGAGGAGCGGCAGACGCTCGCCGAATGGACGCTCAAAAAGGGCGACGACGGCATACGGAAGTACCGCCGCGAAAAGAACCGCGTCAGCATCGACGGGCTGCCGACGCATCTGAAGGATGAGGTAGACGGTAGGAAGTAGACAGTAGACAGTAGTCAGTAGACAGTAGCGCTCCGCGCCGCGGCCGCTGCCGCTGATACCCGGACGATTCATTAACGAAGGTTTTTCTACTGTCTACTGTCTACTGTCTACTGTCTACTTCCTACTGTCTACTTGAGAGGGGTGTTCCTGATGACGACCAGCGCGAGCGGCACTTTCGAGGTGAAGTTGAGCCCGCAGGTGGACGGCGAGGCGGGGGGCGCGGCGCTGGGGCGCATGCTCATCGACAAGCGTTTCAGCGGCGACCTCGAAGCGACGAGCAAGGGGCAGATGCTGGCGGTGCGGACGGCCGTCGAGGGCTCGGCCGGCTACGTCGCGATGGAGCACGTTCAGGGGACGCTCGGGGGGCGCGCGGGCGGCTTCGTCCTCCAGCACAGCGGCACGATGGAGCGCGGCGCGCAGCAACTCTCCATCACGGTCGTGCCCGACTCGGGCACGGGCGAGCTGGCCGGGCTCGCCGGCCGGATGCGGATCAACTTCGGCGGCGGCGGGCACTCCTACGAGTTCGACTACACGCTCGGCGACGACTGACCGCGAGGCCCCGCCGCGCGATTGAGGACGCGATGGAAGAGACTGGCGAAGACGGGTTCGACGCGGAGCTGTTCGCCCCCTACGAGCGGCTGGTCGAGATAGAAGTCCTCGGCCGCCGCGTCGAGGTGCCCGAGCGCAACCGCCTGCTGCGCTGCTTCCAGTTCCTCTCCATCCAGACCGTCTCCTACGGTGACTTCTGCTGGAACGGCGACTGCACCAACTGCCAGTTCTGGTACCACGAGGAGGGCCAGACCGACGCGCAGGACAAGACCGCGCTCGCCTGCCGCTTCG
>DASVSK010000215.1:0-2029 GCA_036388135.1 Pyrinomonadaceae bacterium
CGGATGTAGTTGAAGTTGACCTTGTCGGGCTTGAGGTCGTACTTCAGAAAATCGTACCACTCGAAGATCGTGTCCTGATTCGTGTTCATGAAACAGGTGCAGGTCTGGATGTCGAGACGCGGGTACTCGCGCTTGATCGACTGCAACTGGCGCGCGGTGTCGATGGCGATGTCCCACGAGCCGGGCTTCTGGCGAATCTTCTCGTGCTGCGCCTTGAGGCCGTCGATGCCGAGCGCGACGGCGACGTTGAGGTTCGGGCACTCTTCGAGGATGCGCGTCACGTCCGGGATGATGCGCTTCTGAATCTGCCCGTTCGACATCAGGTAGACGGATTCGAGCCGGTTGTTCTCGTAGAAGGCGCGGACGATCTCGGGCAAGTCCTTGCGCGTGAACGGCTCGCCGCCGGCGAGGATGAGCACGCCGAGGTTCCCGCCGAGCGTCTCCGAGATTTTCTGAATCTCGTGCGTCTTCATCTGCAACTTCTTGCGCGGCCGGTCGTCCAGCTCGTCCGTGAAGAAGCAGTGCGTGCAGCGCATGTCGCACACGCTCGTCACCAGAATGTTCAACAGCACGGGCGCGAACGGCTGCCCGATGGCGAGTTTTGCGTAACGCTTTAAAAGTTCTCTGGTCGTATAATCCATCTTGACTCTTTCCCGCCGTGCGGCCGCCGTAGCCGACACGCGACAGCCGCCCTCGCGGAGAGATACCTCTCTACTGATAAGGTATTTGACAACCCGTGTCAACGCCGCGTAACCGGCCCCTCCGGGTCGCCGCGACAGGCCCGGTCTTCTTTGATGCCGGGCGGGGGCCGAACGTAGTTCGCATTTTCGCATTCCCGCTCTTTTCCGCCCGCCGCGTGCGCGGGCTGACGCCCCGCGGGCGGTCGGTGAACGTCTTTCACCCCGCGGGCGGGGCACACGGCGTAGACTGGGGCCGCCTCGGGGCCGCGTCCCGGCCGCTTCGGAACCCCCGACGCCCGCCGCGCGGCCGCGCCGCCGCGATTCAGCGCGGGAGCAGGTCGCCGAGCCGCTTCGCGAACGAGCGGAAGAGCTTCATCACTTCCTCACGTGCGCCGCGGTTGCCGAGCAGGGCGGCGGTCACCGCCAGCGCGAAGGCGAGGAAGAGGGTCAGAATAACCAGCACCAGAAGGGCGAATACGAGTGTCGTCATCTTTTTCCTCCCATCCGAGAGTCAAGCCCGCCGCGTCCCGAGCGCGCGCCGGCCGTGCCGACATTGACACGCCACGGAGTCTACAGGGCGCGCGGGGTCGGGGGTGTGAGGGCGGGTCAACCGTGAGCCTCGGACACACGTGAACGGCAGTCACGCAGGGCCTCCCCCCGCGCACCGGACGCCGGGCGAGCCGCGCCAGCAAAGGCAGGTGAGAAATGATGCATTCTTCCCTGGGCAGCCAGATGCTCACCGCGTTCGAGAGGCAACGTTCGCTCGGCGCCGAGCTGATGCAACGGTACTCGGGCGCGGACGACGACGACGCCCTCGACGAATTCCTCTTCGTAACGCGCAACCACTTCCTCCACGGCGTCCACACCGCCTACCTCCACGCGACCCTGAAGGCTCTGACCAAAAAGCTGGGGAACCAGCAGAGTGTGGCCGAGGCGCTCGGGCTGAAGCACCGCACGAGCATCTCGCAGATGCTGCGTTCCGAGACGATTGACGGCGTCCGCCTGACGGCCGCCCTCGACCAGTTCCGCGACGTCATCAAGCTGCCGCCGCGCTGGCTCTCGGCGCTCTACGGCTTCGCGCGCGCCACCTCCTTCATCAAGGCGCGCGCCCTCGACGACCCGGCCGTGGAGGGGACGATGAGCCCCGAAGCCTTCTCCTTCATCGTGGGAATGCTGGCGAGCGGCGACTGGGACGAGGCGGTGTCGCACCCCGACCCGGAGGTGGGTCGCAGGGTCGCCGCGGGAATCGTGCGCGAGCGGGCGATAGAAGCGCCCTGGCCGACGCCCGGGCGTAGGCAGACACGGCTCCGACCGGAGCAGTACGTCCTGTCGCTCCTGCGGCTGCGTGA
>DASVSK010000216.1:0-1722 GCA_036388135.1 Pyrinomonadaceae bacterium
CGCTTCGACGTGGCGTCGAAGACGGCGGGGCTCCAGTTCTCGCTCGGCTCGGCCTCGTTCGGCGGGGCCTACCTCGCGCGCGACCTCGCGGTCGTGCCGGGCCAGCCCAACGCCGTCGCCGTCGTCAGGAGGTCGGGCAGCGGCTCGGACAGCACCGTCGCCGTCTATGACGAAGGCGTGCTGCGCCCGACCACGTCCGGCTTCGGCGGCCAGGTGAGCGCCGTCGAGTTCTCCGCTTCGCCCTCGGTGCTCTACGGCTACTACGGCGACTCGACCGAGTTCGCCTTCCGCAGGCTGGCGGTCGCGGCGTGCGGCGTCGTCGCCGTGGGCTCGGCGCAGAACCTCTTCTCGGGCTTCGGCGGCGATTTCAAGGTGGACAACGGCGTCGCCTACTCGTCGGGCGGGCGCGCCCTCGACCCCGAGGCACTTTCGCTGCTCGGCACCTTCTCCCTGACGGCCCCGAACAGCTTCCTCTCCACCACGCCACTGGTGGCGTCGGACGCGAGGGCGGGGCGCGTCTACTACCTGCTCAACGAGAACGGCTTCGTCCTGCGCGTCTTCGACAACAAGACCTTCCTGAAGGTGGGCGACCTGAGGCTGCCCTCGTCGGTGACGGGGACGGCTTCGAGCCTCGTCCGCTGGGGCGCGGACGGGCTCGCGTTCCGCACGAGCGGCGGGCAGGTCTACCTGCTCCAGCACCCGCTCGTCGGCGGCATGGACCCCGCCTACGCGCCCGCGCCGACGCCCGCGCCGCCGACCTTCACGGCCTCAGGCAGGGTCACGACCTTCAGCGGCAACCTGGAGGGCGTCCGCATCAACGTGACGGGCGCGGCCTCGCCGGGCGCGACGACGGACGCGGGCGGCAACTTCACCGTCACGGGGCTGCCGCCCTGCGGCGGCTTCACGCTCACCCCGTCGAAGCCCAACTACGTCTTCAGCCCGTCGAGCGTGACCGTCACGAACGCGGCCTCCCCGCCGAGCCTGAACTTCACGGCCACGCTCAAGACGGTCGGCTTCCAGCAGGGCGCGCTGTCGGTCTCCGAGGGCGCGGGCAGGGTGACCGTCTTCGTCACGCGCAACACCGGCACGGACGCGCCGGCCGCCGTCTCCTACGAGACCTCCTCCGACTCGGCCTCCGACCGCTCCGACTTCAACACGACGCTCGGCGTCATCCAGTTCGCCGTCGGCGAGTCGAGCAAGCCCCTGACCGTCCTCGTCTCCGACGACGCGCTGGTCGAAGGCCCCGAGACGTTCAAGATCACGCTCAAAGACCCGGCCGGGGCGGCGCTCTCCGCGACCTCCTCGACCATCAACGTCACCATCAACGACAACGACACGTCGCAGGCGGCGGCGAACCCGCTTCAGGACGCGCGCTTCTTCGTCCGCCAGCACTACCAGGACTTCCTCAACCGCAGCGCGACGGACGACCCGGCCGGCTACAACTTCTGGACGAAGCAGCTCGCCGACTGCTCCGCGATAACCGACCCGCGGGTGATGGGCGACTGCCTGGAAGACTACCGCATCAACGTCAGCGCGGCCTTCTTCCTCTCCATCGAGTTCCAGCAGACCGGCTACCTCGTCCACAGGCTCTACACGGCCTCGTACCCGGACACGGCGGCCCGCCCGAAGGGGCTGCCGCGGTTCGCCGAGTTCCTCGGCGACACGCAGTCGATGCAGCGCAACGTGGTCGTCGGTCAGGGCGAGTGGCAGCAGCAGCTTGCG
>DASVSK010000217.1:0-3308 GCA_036388135.1 Pyrinomonadaceae bacterium
TCAAGGTCGGACATCTCGAACTGCGTCGTGAACTCCTGCTTGTTGTTGACCGCGACGGGTATCAGCTCTTCCAGGGGCTTCGGGCTGATGACGACGCCCGCGGCGTGAACCGACGAGTGGCGCGCGCAGCCTTCGAGCCGCTTGGCGATGTCGATGACCTTCTTGACCTGCGGGTCGGTGTCGAACGCCTGCTTCAGCTCGGGGACGGTCTCCATCGCCTGCGTGATGGAGACGTTGCGGCCGCGGATGGGCGCGGGGATGAGCTTGGCTATCTTCTCGACGTCGGCGTAGGGCATGTCGAGCGCACGGCCGACGTCCTTGATGGCCGCCTTCGAGGCCATCGTCCCGAAGGTGATGATCTGGCAGACCGACTCGCGGCCGTAGAGCTGCGTGACGTGGTTGATGACCTCCGCCCGGCCGTTAACGCAGAAGTCGATGTCGATGTCGGGCATCGAGACGCGCTCGGGGTTGAGGAAGCGCTCGAAGAGCAGGTCGTACTGGAGCGGGTCGACGTCGGTGATTTCGAGGCAGTAGGCGATTAAGCTCCCGGCGGCCGAGCCGCGGCCGGGGCCGACGGGGATGTGGCGGTCTTTGGCGAACTTGATGAAGTCCCAGACGATGAGGAAGTAGCTAGGGAAGCCCATCTGCTTGATGGTCGCGATCTCGGTCGAGATGCGCTGCTGGTACTCGGAGAGGCTGTGCTTGAGCTTGCCCTCCGACTGCATCTTGTCCCAGAGGGTCGCGCGCCGCTTCTCGTAACCCTCGCGGACGACCTTCTCGAAATACTCGTCGACCGTGATGTCGCCCTCCGCGCGCGGGATGGGGTAGATGGGGAGCTGGTTCTCGCCCAAGGGGAGCTTGAGGTCGCACATCTCGGCGACCTCGACGGTGCGCGAGACGGCGTCGGGGATGTGCGAGAAAATCTGCGCCATCTCCTCGGGCGTGCGGACGTACCACTGCGGGCCGCCGAAGCGCATGCGGTTCGGGTCGTTGACGGTCTTGCCCGTGCCGATGCAGAGCATGACGTCGTGCGCCTCGTAGTCCTCGCGGAAGAGGTAGTGCGCGTCGTTCGTCGCCACGAGCGGGATGCCGGTCGTCTTCGAGAGGCCGATGAGGTCTTTGTTTATCTTTATCTGGTCTTCGAGCTGGTGGTCCTGAATCTCCAGAAAGTAGTTGCCCTTGCCGAGTATGTCCTGGAACTCGTGGGCGGCCTTCGCGGCCTCTTCGAGGCGGCCCTCCTTGAGGTGCGCCTGCGGGACGCCGGAGAGGCAGGCCGAGAGGCCGACGAGCCCGCGGCCGTACTGCGCGAGCAGCTCGCGGTCGACGCGCGGCTTGCGGTAGAAGCCCTCCTTGAACGCCTTCGAGGTGAGGCGGACGAGGTTGTGATACCCCTCGCGGTCTTTGGCGATGAGGATCATGTGGTTGTAGGGCTTGCCGCCCTTCCTGACCTCGCTGCGGTCGGAGCGGTGGCCGGGCGCGAGGTAGATTTCGCAGCCGATGAGCGGCTTGACGTCGTGCGCCTTCATCTCCTTGTAGAAGGAGACCGCGCCGTACATGTTGCCGTGGTCGGTCATCGCGCACGCCTTCATCCCGAGTTCGCGGACGCGCTCGGCGAGCGGCTTGATCTGGATGGCCCCGTCTAGGAGTGAATAATCGGTGTGCAGATGCAGATGCGCGAAGTCTATGTTTGACATTTCAGGCGATGACTCTGGCGGATGGAAATTCTACCCCTTGAAACGGCCGGCGCGGGGGGCGCTCCGGCGCTCGCGTTGCTTATGGCGCGAAAGGATAGCACAAAGAGGGCGGATGAAAAGTCGGGCGGCCGAATTATTTTTTCCACAGGCGGCGAATCTGTGGAAAACTCCGCGCGGCCGTCCGGGGGTTGCGTCCGCCCTAACGCAAGCCCGCGCAGTTTGCGTAAGATAAGCACGGCCTTGGGTCAACTCTAAGGCAACCCACGGGAAATTTTCGGAGGTCGGATGCTCGCGCTGCTCAACATCTCGAACTTCGCGCTCATCAGCGAGCTGAAGGCCGAGTTCGACCGCGGACTGAACCTGCTGACGGGCGAGACGGGCTCGGGGAAGTCGATCATCGTCGACGCGCTCGGCGTGCTCATCGGCGACCGCTTCTCGCCCGAGCTGATCCGCGCCGGCGAGCGCCACGCCTCGGTCGAGGGGCTGTTCGCGCTCGGCGCGCACCCGCAGGTCGAGGCGATACTCGAAGAGGCGGGGCTCGGGCCCCGCGCGGGCGGCGACGTCGAGCTGGTCGTCCGGCGCGAGCTGTCGGCGGAGGGGCGCGGGCGCGTCTTCGTCAACAACCGCCTGGCGACGCTCTCGCTGCTCCGCAACTTACGGCCGCTGCTCGTCGACATCCACGGGCAGGGGACGCAGCAGACGCTCTTCGACCCCGAGACGCACCTCGAACTGCTCGACGCCTTCGCCGACCTCGCGGGCGGGCGCGAGGGCGTGGCGGCGTCCTACCGCCGCTGGTCGGCGCTCAACCGCGAGCTGGAGTCGCTCAGGCGCGACGAGT
Organism: Pyrinomonadaceae bacterium; assembly: GCA_036388135.1. GTDB lineage: Bacteria > Acidobacteriota > Blastocatellia > Pyrinomonadales > Pyrinomonadaceae > QHXN01. Next base: position 2,533 of record DASVSK010000217.1, read on the forward strand.
CCGAGAAGTTCCACCTGACCGACGCGCTCCGCTTCCAGGTGAGCGAGCTTGAGGCCGCGCGCCTCTCGGCCGGCGAGGACGAGCAGCTCGAGGCCGAGCGCCGCAGGCTCGCCAACCTTGAGAAGCTGACCGAGCTGTGCGCCGACGCCTACAACCTGACCTACGAGGAGAGCGACTCGACGGTCGCGCGCCTCAGCCGCCTTGAGAGGCAGGTCGAGGAGCTTTCGCAGTACGAGCAGTCTTACAAAAACTATTCGGAGGGTCTGGCGTCGGCGCGCGTCGTGCTCGAAGACTTGAGCGCGACCCTGCGCGACTTCCTCGACGGGCTGACCTTCTCGCCTGAGCGGCTGGCGGAGATAGAGCACCGCCTCGCCGAGCTGGCGCGGCTCAAGCGCAAGTACGGCGGGACGATTGAGAGCGCGCTCGAACACCTCGAAGGCTCGCGCCAGCGCCTGCGGCAGCTCGAGCGGACGGACGAGCGCGCCGAGGAGGTCGTCAGGGAGCTGGCCGAGGCGCGCGCCGCGTACCTGGAGCTGGCGGCGCGGCTGCACCGCGCGCGCGCGAAGTCGGCGGCCGAGTTCAGGCGCGCGGTCGAGGCGTCGCTCAAGGAGGTCGCGATGGAGCACGCGCGCTTCGAGGCGCGCGTCGAGTCGCCCAAAGACCTCGGCGCGGACGAGGCCGCGAAGAGCTTCACGGCCGCGGGCTTCGACCGCGTCGAGTTCTACTTCTCGGCCAACGCGGGCGAGCCGCTGCGGCCGCTGGCGAAGGTCGCCTCG
>DASVSK010000218.1:0-2860 GCA_036388135.1 Pyrinomonadaceae bacterium
GCCTGAAGCTATAAACTTCAGGCCGCGTCTCTTCGCCTCCGCGGTTAAATCCCTCTCTACGTGCCCGGCTGAAAAATCGTTCCAGTCGTCGCTCAAGGCTTCTCGTAACCGCTGGCACGCGCGGTGAGGCGGCCGGCGCGCGGGTCGGAGCGGAAGGAGACCCAGCCCTCGCGCGTGCCGCCGCGCGGGAGGAAGGCGACGGTGAACTCGCCGCGCTCGGGCTCGGGCGGCCCGGCGGCTTCGAGCACGACCTCGACCGAGACGGCCCCCGCCGTCTGCCCGCCGCGGTTGACGACCGTGACGGGGACGAGGAAGCCCGCGCCGCCCGGCCGCGGCTCGCCCAGGCGCACCTCGACGTCGGGGGGCGTGTCGGCGGCGGTCGCGCCGTCGTAGACGAGGTAGGAGAGCGTCGAGACGACGAGCAGGAGCCCGACGCCGAAGACGACCCACTCCAGCCAGTTCTTCTCGACCTTCGCGCTCCCTCGCTTCGTCATTGCAGCAGAAGCCTCCCGGCCGAGGCCCCGAGCGTCGCGGCGACGCCGAGCACGACCGTCTGCGCCACGCACGTCGGCAGCGCCTGCCCGTCGAAGCGCCCGAAGAAGAGTAGTATCGCCGCCGAAGCCGCGAGCGCGACGGCGTAGGTCACCACCGAGCCGACCAGCACGTCGTGGCGGCGGTCGAAACGGACGTGCTTCTGCGACCCGGCGAACTCGCTGTAGAAGAGGATGAGCGAGCCCAGCGCCAGCGAGAGGGCGGCGAGCCCCAGCAGCCGCCACGCCGAAATCTCGACCGCGATCATCACTATCTCCTCGGTCGGGGCCACGTTCGCCGCGAAGAGCACGGCCCCGCACAGCGCGATGACCAACTGCCCGCCGAAGCCGCCCGCCCCCGACCCGCGCCCGCCGCTCACGCCCTTGTCCTCCCCGACGCCGCCGAGTTGCGCCGTGCCGACCGAGACGCCCACGGCGACCGTCATCGCCTCGATGACGACCTTCCCGGCCGCCTCTTCGAGCGGCATCCCCGCCGTCACGCGCCCGAGCAGCCAGAGGATGAGGAGCGCGAGCAGGATGCCGAGCCCCATCTCCTCGACCGAGTCGATGACGACCTCGGGGAAGCACGTGTCGCGCCTCAGGCCGAGGTAGTAGTTGTAGCCGAGGAGCAGCGCGAAGGTCGCCGCCACGTAGGCGGCCAGCCGCCACGGGTGCGAGGTGAACCCGGCCCACCACACCTCCATCGTGTAGAGGAGCGGCAGGCTGAAGAGCAGCCCGCCCGCGACGCCGCGCGCGTACTCGCGCATGGACTGGGAGACGGTTCGCATCGGGAGAAGCCGGGCGGCGCGAGGCCGGTCTGACGCCGCCGCGGAAATTCAGTATACTCGAAGTCCCGGCGTCGCGGGGCGGCGAAGCGGCGCGGGCCTTAACCAGATGATTACCACGACCTGTCTCGACAGCGCCTCGAAGAAGTTCACGAAAGACTTCCCGGCCGCGGAGCTGAGCGACCACTGCGGGGTGGAGGACAACGTCGTCTGGGCGGACGTCTCCGACCCGACGAGCAAGGACTTCGACGAGCTGGCCGAGGAGTTCGACTTCCACCCGCTCTCGATCGAGGACTGCCGCAACGCGCACCAGCGGCCGAAGGTCGAGGAGTACCCCGGCTACTACTTCATCGTGCTCTACGAGGCCGAGCTGGTCGGCCCCGACGACGACCTCGAGCTGCGCGAGGTGAACATCTTCCTCGGCAAGAACTACGTCGTCACCGTCCACAGCCGCCCCATCCGCGCCATCGAGACGTCGCGCCGCCTCTGGGGCGAGTGGGCGGACAGGGCCGAGCACGGCGCGGGGCTGCTGGCCTACATCCTGACCGACACCATCGTCGACGACTACATGCCGCTCCTGGACGTGCTCTCCGACCGGATGGACGACCTCGAAGACAAGATTTTCGGCGAGTTCCAGCCCGAGGCCATCCAGGAGATTTTCCGCATCAAGAAGCAGCTCCTCTTCCTGCGCCGCACGGTCGCGCCGCTGCGCGACGTCTTCAACACGATGCTGCGGCGCGAGCAGCCCATCTTCCCGCGCGAGACGCACGTCTACTTCCAGGACGTCTTCGACCACATCATCCGCGTCGCCGACACCATCGACACGCTGCGCGACATGCTCTCGTCGACGATGGACGCCTACCTCTCCATCCAGGGCAACCGCATGAACCAGATCATGAAGCGGCTGACCTCTATATCGACCGTGCTCATGTCGGCGACGCTGGTCGCGGGCATCTACGGGATGAACTTCGACTACATGCCCGAGCTGAGGTGGCGCTTCGGCTACGTCGGCGCGCTGGCGGCGATGCTCGCCGTGGCGCTCGGGCTCTACTTCTACTTGAGGAAGGTGAAGTGGCTGTAAAGAAGAAGCGGAAGAGGGGCTGGAAGACGGGGCGGCTTCACTGGCCCGGCAGCGGGCACCACCGCCACCCGGACGAGGCGGAGCGCCTGACGCCGCTCGAAGAGACCGACGAGTTCAAGACGTCGCCCCAGGCCGACAGCGCGCGCGCCGCCGACGACACCATCCGCGTCGACAACAAGACCGTGCCCATGCCCGAGCACCTCCTCGAAGACGAGCGCGAGGGCAGCTCCATCTTCCGCCTGGAGCCCGTCGTCGTCGTCGTCTTCCTCTTCATGCTCGCCTTCATCGCCTTCATCGCCTGGCAGGTCACGCTCATGCCGGCGAAGTAAGTCAAAAGTAAAAAGGCGAAAGGCAAAAGTGAGGACGCGCCGAAGCGCGCGGAACTTTAGAGTAAGTTCCCCTCTTCACTTTTGCCTTTTGCCTTTTTACTTTCGACTTCACTCGGCCGCCGCGTCGGCCGGCTC
>DASVSK010000219.1:0-2444 GCA_036388135.1 Pyrinomonadaceae bacterium
GGAGCGACGCCGCGAGCGACCCTGCGCCCGCAAGAACAAGCGTTGGTTCTCGAATAGCTCGTGCCATTGTTCCCACCTCCGGTATCTCAGGTCCTCGACTTAGAACATCTGACGATCAGGCTCACGTGCGCCCGAAGTGAAGCGAAGCGCGGGCGTGACGCAGGGTGTCCGGCGCAGCGCCTCGCCGGCCCGCCGCCGGCGAGTCATGGCGCGGCCGTCAGGTGCGAGACGTTGTGGAGTTCGCCCGAGGCCAGCACATCGCGCACGACATGCGGCCTGAGGTCGTAGTCCCGGAGTCGGGCGAGCGGCAGCCAATGTTGTGAAAGGTGGGCCTCTCTGCTTTCGACGTCCCGGCGGTCGAGTGTCACCTCAAGGTAGTGCTCTAAACCGTGGAACGTGTCGCCGCCGACCGTGAAGCGGTTCTCGACCACGAACAGATACCGCCAGTCCAAAACCCTGGCCGTCGTCTCCTCCTCGAACTCACGGCGGATACGCGTCTCGAACGTGTCGCCCGCCTCGTACTCGCCCCCGATGAAGGCGTAGCACGATCCCGGCTCATCCGCCGGGCGCTGGACGAGCACGCCGCCGTTAGAAACGACGACAGCCGCCACGCGGACTCGGACGATGTTCCGGCCGGCGACGGCTCGGAAGAACTCGGTTTGTCGGCTCATGCGCTTATTTATAACACCCGCGGCGACACCCGGTACCGGCCGCGCCGGGTGCGGGTTATGGCAGGCGAAGATAGCTCGTCAAAATTAAAAGCGTGACGGAAGAACGTGGGTCACGAATGTGATGTCCAGGCCGTCGCCGTGCCTGTCGCGTCCCGGTGGCGGACACGGCTCCCCCTGCCCTTGGCTGGAGCCGTGGGGGGACGGCTGAGGTATACTCTTCGACGTACACGGTAATCAGTCAGTCGTGGTGCGGAGAGAGGGGCGGCGTCTGCGGGAGGACGCCGCCGTTCCAAGTAAGACCTTTTACGAGTGTGAGCTAAGCCGACATGAAAAGGCCAAGGGTTTGTTCGACTTTATTGCTGCTGGTCTACCTGGCAACGGGTATGCAGGCCGGCGTCTACGCGCAGCGGCGGCGTGCAGCGCCGCCAGTCCCGCAGGCGGCGGCCGGTGCGGAGTCACGCCTGAGCGGCGTCTATCGCCTTAACACAGACCTGAGCGACAGGCTCTACTCGGTGGTCTCTTCGGCGTCGAGCAATCTCCCCTTCGGGGAGCAGCAGCGCTTCTTCATAGACCTCACGGAGCGCCTCACGCCGCCCGACCAGCTCGCCATCCGCCGCCACGGCCTTAGAGTCGAGATTGCCTCCTCCCGCGCCCCGCGGACGGCCTTCAGCGCCGACGGCCGAGAGAGAGTCGAGCGAACCGCCCGCGGGACGCAGAAGGAGAGGGCGACGCTCGCCGGCGAAAGCCTGATTCTCACTTCGGAGAACGGCAGGGGGGAGGGCTACAGGGTGACCTTCACCCCCTTCGACGGCGGGAGCCGCCTGCGCGTGACGCGGCGCATCACGTTCAAAGAGCTCAACCAGCCGGTGGTGATCCAGTGCGTCTACGACAGGATTTCTGACGTCGCCCGGTGGGAAATCTACGGCGAGCCCCGGCGCGCCGTGACCGCGGAGAACTCGCTGGTCTCGCCGGTGGAAAGGGCGCCCGCCGAAATTCAAGGCGAGGCCGAGGAGGCGAAGTCGCTGCGCGCATCGCTGGAGCGCTGGGTGGAAGCGACCAACGAGAAAGATATCCGCGGGCAGATGGACTTCTACCTCCCCCGTCTGCTGGCCTACTACCTGACGCGCGACACGCCGAGGGATGCCGTGCGGGCCGAAAAATCCCGCGTCTTCGCCGGTGCCGCCGCCGTCAACATCACCGCCGAGGAGCCGGAGCTGGTCTTCCTCGAAGGGGGGCGGGCCGCCGTCATGCGCTTCCGCAAGCGCTACCGGATAGAGCGAGGGGCGCAGACCCGCCGCGGCGAGGTCGTGCAGGAGTTGCGCTGGCGTAAGACCGACGGGGGCTGGAAAATATACAGCGAGCGAGACATCCGCGTCATCCGCTAAACGCGGCACGCCGCCGCGCCGGAACCTCTGTCACCCCGGCGAGACCGGGGTGTAACTTCATTCTTCAATTTTTTTAATGATGCTCCGCAGGCGCGCCGCCGGAAGTGCTTGGAGCGCTTTAGATATTTCACTTTGCAGAAGAATAGCAAGTGTTTGCTCTACTTAATCCGCAAAACGTTCCGGTAGGATGGGTATACTGCCCAGTTTAAACCATCGTCAGGATTAACTTCTGTGGTAAGTAAGTCAGGCCGTTGCTCATAATCTACATACTCACCGAAGCGACCATTCTTCTTCTGTGCTTGAAGGAAGCCAGTTCTAAACAGGAAGTGGGCAAGCTCCATAGGTGTTCGCACTACTCTCCCTTCTAAGGTGACATACTTATCGTCAG
>DASVSK010000220.1:0-2216 GCA_036388135.1 Pyrinomonadaceae bacterium
CGGCCGCCAACGCAGAACGCGGGAAGTCCCGGCGGACATCCGCCGGGACTTCCCGCGTTCTGATAATCCCGCGCCGCCTCCGCCTCTACTCGACCGTGACGGACTTGGCGAGGTTGCGCGGCTGGTCGACGTCGCAGCCGCGGCGGACGGCGATGTGGTAGGCGAGGAGTTGGAGCGGGATGATGGCGAGGATGGGCGAGAGCAGGTCGGACGACTCGGGGATGGAGATGACGTGGTCGGAGACCGCCGCGGACATCTCGTCGCCCTCCGTCAAGACCGAGATGACGACGCCCTCGCGCGCCTTGACCTCGACGATGTTGGAGTGCGTCTTCTCGTAGCGCAGCTCCGAGGCGCGGTCGCCCTCCTCGCGCGGGTTGACGACGACGACGGGCAGCCGCTCGTCGATGAGCGCGTTCGGCCCGTGCTTCATCTCGCCCGCCGGGTAGCCCTCGGCGTGGATGTAGGAAATCTCCTTGAGCTTCAGAGCGCCTTCGAGCGCGACGGTGAAGTTGATGCCGCGGCCGAGGTAGAGGAAGTCGGTCGCGCGGTGGAACTCGCGCGCCAGCTCCTCCAGCTCGTCCGACTCCGAGAGCAGGTGCTCTATCTTGACCGGAAGCTCCGCCAACTGCTGCGCGTGACGCCTGGCCTCGTCGCCCGAGAGCGTGCCGCGCAACTGCCCGAGGTACATCGCGAACAGGTAGAGCGCGATCATCTGCGACGTGAACGCCTTCGTCGACGCGACGCCGATCTCGGGGCCGGCGTGCGTCATGATGGTGCCGTCCGACTCGCGCGTAATCATCGAGCCCTGGACGTTGCAGATGGCGAGCACCTTCGAGCCGAGCGCCTTCGCCTCCCTGAGCGCCGCGATGGTGTCGGCCGTCTCGCCCGACTGCGAGATGACGACGAGCAGCGTCTTCTCCGTCATCACGGGGTCGCGGTAGCGGAACTCGGAGGCGTAGTCGACCTCGACGGGGACGCGCGCGAGCTGCTCGATCATGTACTTCCCGGCGAGCCCGGCGTGCCAGGAGGTGCCGCAGGCGGCGACGAGGACGCGGTCGAAGGACTTGAACTCGGCGGGCGTGATGTTCATCTCGTCCATGTAGACGCGCCCCGTGTCCAGCGAGACGCGCCCCTGCACGGTGTCCCTGACCGCGCGGGGCTGCTCGTAAATCTCCTTGAGCATGAAGTGCTTGAAGCCGCCCTTCTCCGCCATGATCGGGTCCCACGTGATGCGCTGCGTGTGCGGCTCGACGGGGTTGCCCTCGAAGTCCGTGACGCGCACCGAGTCCTTCGTCAGCACGGCCAGCTCGCCGTCGCCGAGGAAGAAGACGTCGCGCGTGTGCTGGAGGATGGGCGGCACGTCGGAGGCGACGAAGTACTCGCCGTCGCCGAGGCCGATGACGACGGGCGGCCCCTGGCGGACGGCGATGATGGTGTCGGGCTCGTCTGTCGAGATGATCGAGAGCGCGAAGATGCCGCGCAGGTCGCGCACCGCGAGCGAGACCGCCTTCTCGAAAGAGTCGTCGGCCTTCAGGTACTCTTCGACGAGGTGCGCGACGACCTCGGTGTCGGTCTCGGTGACGAAGCGGTGGTCGGTCTTGCGGAGTCGGTCTTTGAGCTGGATGTAGTTCTCGATGATGCCGTTGTGGACGACGACGACGCGCCCCGTGCAGTCGCGGTGCGGGTGCGCGTTCTCCTCGGTCGGCCGCCCGTGCGTGGCCCAGCGCGTGTGGCCGATGCCGTAGGTGCCGTCGAGCGGCTTGAGGCGGATGGCCTCTTCGAGGTTGCGCAGCTTGCCCTCGGCGCGGCGTATGTCGAGGCGGTGCGCCTCGTCCACGACCGCGATGCCGGCCGAATCATACCCGCGGTATTCGAGCTTCCTCAGCCCGTCGAGGATGACGGGCACGACCTGCTTGTTTCCGACGTATCCGACAATGCCACACATGATTTATTAAGCCTCTTTCGTCTGCCGTGGGTGAATTGAGGTGGAAGGCGGGGGCACGGGGGCCCGCGACTGATGCCCGTTACCGCTCGTCGCCGGGGGCGGTTGCGACCGGCTCGCCGGCCTCGTCGCCCTTGCTCTCCGCGGCGGGCCTCTCGGCCGCCCCGTCTTCGCGCGCGAGCTTCTTCTTGACCTTCGCCGGGACGCCCGCGACGAGCGTGTCGGGCGCGACGTCCTCGGTGACGACCGAGCCCGCAGCCGTCACCGAGCGCGC
>DASVSK010000221.1:0-1998 GCA_036388135.1 Pyrinomonadaceae bacterium
GGGCGGGCGGCGCGGGCTTCGACACGACCCCGGCGGCGAGCCCCAGCCGCCCTTCGAGCGGGTCGAGGCAGTTGTCGCAGCGGCCGCACGCGCCCGCCTCGAACTGCTCGCCGAAGTATTCGTGCAGGAGCTTCCAGCGGCACACGGCGCTCTGCCCGTAGAGCATCACGCGTTCGAGCTTCTCGCGGTCGACCGCGCCGCGCCCGGCGCAGGACTCGGCGACGCACTCGACCTCCTCGGGCGAGACGTCGGCGCGCAGGAGCCTGAAGCGCACGCCGCGCGTCTCGCGCACCAGCCCCGCGTCCTTGAGGAGCGAGAGCGCGACCCTCACCTTCGTCTTCGCCACCCCGGCGGCGGCCTCCTGCACGGGGGCGAGCGGCACGGCCGAGGCGTCGGCCCCGGCGGCGCGCAGCGCGTCGCAGACCGCCCAGAGGTCTTCCGCCTTCGGGTAGCGCCCGCCGAGGAAGAAGAGCTGCGTGCGCCGGTCTTCGAGCTGGTAGAGGAGCGCGCAGCGCGCCTCGCGGCCGTCGCGCCCCGCGCGCCCCGACTCCTGGTAATAGGCTTCGAGCGAGCCGGGCATCTGGTAGTGGACGACGAAGCGTATGTCGGGCTTGTCGATGCCCATGCCGAAGGCGTTCGTGGCGATCATCGCCTTGAGGCCGCCGGCCATGAAGAGGTCGTGGTTCTCGCGGCGCTCGGACGGGGAGAGCTTGCCGTGGTAGGCGCGCACCTCGAAGTCGGAGCCGCGGAAGAGTTCGGCGACGGCCTCGACCGTCTTGACGGTGGCGCAGTAGACGATGCCCGTCCCCTCGGTCTCGCGCATCAGGCGCGCGAGCGCCTCGCGCTTCTCGCGCTCGTTCGTGACGCGCAGCACCTCGTAGCGGAGGTTGTCGCGGTAGATGCCCGTGTTGAAGACGCGCATCCGCGGGAGCCCGAGCTGCTTCTTGACGTCCTCGACGACCGAGGGCGTGGCCGTCGCCGTCAGCGCGAGCACGGGCGGCGAGCCGAGCGTCCTGATTGCCGCGCCGAGCGCGAGGTAGCTGGGGCGGAAGTCGTGCCCCCATTCGGAGATGCAGTGCGCCTCGTCGATGACGACGAGGTCGATGTCCGCGCCGCGCAGGGTTTCGAGGAAGGCGGGGTCGGCCATCCGCTCCGGCGTGGTGAAGACGAACTCGCTCTCGTCGCGCGCGATGCGCGCCAGCTCCGCGCGCCGCTCGCCCTCGGTGAGCGCGCTGTTGACCTGCGCGGCCTCGACGCCCGCCTCCGAGAGCTTGTCCACCTGATCCTTCATCAGCGAGATGAGCGGCGAGACGATGACGGTCGTCCCCGGCAGGTGGAGCGCGGGCAGTTGGTAGCAGAGCGACTTGCCCGCGCCCGTCGGCATCACGGCGAGCGTGTCCTCCCCCCCCAGAACGGAGCGGATGACCTCGGCCTGACCCGGCCGGAGTCGTTCGAGCCCGAAGACCTCGCGCATCGTGCGCCGCATCCGTCGCAGCTCGCCCGTCGCCCCGCCGATGAACTTCGCCCTGGCTGTTTCCGGTCGCATCTTGCGCCGGAGGCTACACGGGTCAGTCGCGCTTTGTGTCCGCGCGGCGTTGAAAAAGTTTGACGGCGGCGGGGTGAAGGCGGAAGGGGAAGGGCGAAAGGCGAAGGGCGAAGGGTGAAAGTGTGGACGCGCCGGCGCGCGAAACTTTTAATTCTTCCACGCTTCTTAACTTTCGCCATTGGCCCTTCGCCTTTCCGTTTCCGTGTGGCACCTACCTTGCTCTCTCGAAAGCTCAAGCGGAGAGGATGAAGTAACTACAGCTTTACGGGTTCGGGGCGCGTACGAATGTGCGCCGCCCCTGTCCGCTTAGGAAACATCGGCGGGGAAATGCGCGTTGGCGAACAGAGATAAGGTCGGCGAGGGCGCGACGGGCAAGAGTTCGGGCGGCGAGGGCGGGAGCAACAGGAAGGGCTGAGGCGCGATGGAAGAGGACAGGTTCACGAGGGAGAAGC
>DASVSK010000222.1:0-5196 GCA_036388135.1 Pyrinomonadaceae bacterium
CGTGCGCGAGGCGTGCGTGGTGGCGCGAGGCGAGGGCGCGGGGCGGAGGCTGGTGGCCTACCTGGCGGGGGGCGGGGTGGGCGGCGCGGAGGCGCGGCGCAGGCTGGCCGAGGAGCTGCCGGGCTACATGGTGCCGCAGGCGTTCGTCGAGGTCGAGGCGCTGCCGCTGACGCCGAACGGGAAGGTGGACCGCGCGCGCCTGCCGGAGCCGGGCGGGGGTCGGCCCGACGTCGGGCAGGAGTACGCCCCGCCCCGCAACCCCGTCGAAGAGCTGTTGGCGACGGCCTGGGCGGAAGTGTTGGGGCTTGAGCGAGTCGGCATCTACGACAACTTCTTCGAGCTGGGCGGAGACTCGATTCGCAGCATTCAGGCTCGCGCCGCGGCGCAGCGTTACGGCCTCGACTTTACGATTCAACAACTATTTCAGTGTCAGAACATCTACGAGCTCGCGCAGGCAATCGGCGACGCAAAGGCAGAACCCACGCGCCCGCGGAGCGCCCCCTTCGACCTCGTCGCGGAAGCCGACCGCCGACGCATGCCGGCCGATGTCGAAGACGCATACCCTTTGACGAGCCTGCAACTAGGCATGCTGTTCCACAGCCAATACAACTCCGACAGCTCTCTCTACCACAACGTCAACAGCATAAAACTCAGAGCCCCTTTAGACGCGCAGGCGTTGGAAGCCGCCCTGCAACAACTCGCCAGCCTCCACCAGATTCTCCGCGTCTCGTTCGACCTCAATAATTACAGCGAGCCGTTGCAACTGGTTCACAGCTCGGTCCGCCTGCCGCTGGAAGTGGAGGACATCAGCCACCTCCCTGCCGCCCGGCAGGAGGAGGTAATCAACGAAGCCTTCGAGTCCGAAAAGGGAGCGAAGTTCGACCTGACGCGGGCTCCGCTGCTGCGGTTCAGGACTTATCGCCGCAGTCAGGAGATGATTCAGTTCATGTGGGCGGAGCACCACGCCATCCTCGACGGGTGGAGCGTCGCGGTGATGCTGACAGACCTCTTTCACCTCTACTTCGCGATGCTCGGCGACGCGGTCAAGGCGGTCGAGCCGCCGCCTGTGAGCTTCAGGGAGTTCGTCGCGCTGGAGCGCGAAGCCTTAGCGTCGGAAGAGACGCGCCGGTACTGGGGCGCGATGCTGGAAGACAGCGTCGCGACGAAGCTGCCGCGGTGGTCATCCGCCCCGGACAAAGGGGACGGGCGGCAGAGAAGCCTTGAGGTCGAGATTCCGCGTGAGGTCGGCGACGGGCTGACGAGGCTGAGCCAGCGCGCGGGCGTCCCTCTGAAAAGCGTGTTGCTGGCCGCGCACCTCCGCATGTTGAGTCTGCTGAGCGGCAACACGGACGTCACGACCGGGCTTGTCGCCAACGGCAGGCCGGAAGAACAGGGCGGCGAACGTGTCCTGGGTCTTTTCCTGAACACGACGCCTTTACGCATGGAGCTGCGCGGCGGCACGTGGGCCGAGTTGGCGCGCCGCACGTTTGAAGCCGAAAGGGAGATGATGCCGCACAGGCGCTACCCCATGGCCGAGCTGCAAAGGATGCGCGGCAACCAACCCCTCTTCGGCACGGCCTTCAACTTCGTCCACTTTCACGTCTACGAGAACCTGCAAAACTTCGACCGTATCGAAATCTTAGAAGAGAGGTCGCTGGCCGAGACTAACTTCGACTTTGAGGCGAACTACTCGCTGGATGTCGCAGATTCCCGGGTACGGCTCGAACTCTCCTACAACACCTCGGAGTTTTGTGCGGAGGAGATAGAACCCGTTTGCGGCTACTACGCCGAAACCCTCGCGGCGATGGCGCGCGACCCGCTCGGACGTTACGAGCTTCACTCGCCCCTGTCGGAGGCGCAGCGGAGGCGGTTGCTGACGGCGTGGGGACGCGCCGACGAGCCCGCCCCGCCCGCGTACTGCCTCCACAAACTCTTCGCGCTCCAGGCCGCCCGCACCCCCGATGCCGTCGCCGTCTCTCACTTCGACGAGCAACTCACCTACCAGGAGTTGAACGCCGGGGCCAACCGACTCGCCGCTTACCTGCGCCGACGCGGCCTCGCGCCCGAACACCTCGCCGCCGTCCTGATTCAGCGCTCAGTGCGGATGGTGGTCGGGCTGCTCGGCGTCCTCAAAGCCGGCGCGGCATACGTGCCGCTAGACCCCGAGTACCCGGAGGAGCGGCTCAGGTGGATGCTGGCAGACAGCGGGGCGAGGGTTGTACTGACGCAGGCGGCGCTGGCGAGCAGCGTGGCAGGTTGTGAGGCGGAGGTGATCTGCCTGGATGAGGTGTGGCCGGAGGTCGAGCGCGAGAGTGAGGCCGAGGAGGAATCGGGCGCGTGCGCAGACAACCTGGCTTACGTCATCTACACGTCGGGCTCGACCGGCACCCCCAAGGGCGTCATGGTCAGCCACGCCTCGCTGGCCCACTACACCCGCACCGCCGCCGACCTCTTCTCCCTCTCCCCCTCCGACCGCCTCCTGCAGTTCGCCTCCGTCAGCTTCGACGCCAGCGCCGAGGAGATCTACCCGACGCTGTGCGCGGGCGCCCGGCTGGTGCTGCGCCCCGACGACATGCTCGGGTCGGTCTCGACCTTCCTGCGGCGCTGCGGGGAGATGGGCGTGACGGTGCTCGACCTGCCCACCGCCTACTGGCACGAACTCGTCGGGGGGCTCTCGGGAAAGGAGGTGGGGTTGGGGCCGGGCCTGCGGCTGGTGGTCATCGGCGGGGAGCAGGCGCTGGCGAGGCACGCGGAGAAGTGGGCGAGGAGGGCGGGGGGCGGTGTGAAGCTGCTCAACAGCTACGGGCCGACGGAGGCCACGATAGTGGCGACGATGGGTGAGGTGGGCGCGGGGAAGGAGGTCACCATCGGCCGCCCCATCAACGGCGCGGCCGTTTATATCCTGGACGGGAGGATGGGGCCAGCGCCGGTGGGGGTGACGGGCGAACTCTACGTGGGCGGCATGGGCGTCGCCCGCGGCTACCTCCGCCGCCCCGCGCTCACCGCAGAGCGGTTCATCCCCGACCCGTTCTCCACGAGAGAAGGTGGCAGGCGTCTCTACCGGACGGGCGACCTGGCGCGGTGGCTGCCCTCGGGCGAGTTGGAGTACGTGGGGCGCGCCGACGACCAGGCGAAGGTGCGCGGCTTCCGCGTCGAGCTGGGCGAGATCGAGTCGGCGCTGCTCAGGCTGAAGGGCGTGCGCGGCGCGTGTGTGGGAGCGAGTGAGGGACGGCTCATCGCCTACGTGGTGGCGGATGCTGGCGGCGCGGGCGGTGCGGGCGGGGCGGGGGTGGCAGGGGGCGAGGGCGCGTCGGTGGTGGCGCTCGACGGGGCGCAGGTGGCTGGGTGGCGTGAGGGGCTGCGGCGTGCGCTGCCCGACCATATGGTGCCGTCTTTGTTCGTCGGCCTCAGCGCGCTGCCGCTGACCCCAAGCGGCAAGGTGGACCGCAGACGGCTCCCCGAGCCGGACGGCGACGCGGCGCTGCACGACACGTACGTGGCGCCCCGCGACACTCTGGAATTGGAACTGGCCCGGCTTTGGGAAGAGGTGCTGCGCGTTGAACCGGTCGGCGTCAAGAGCAGCTTCTTCGAGCTCGGCGGAACCTCACTGCTGGCTGTGCGCCTCTTCGCGTTGATTGAACGAAAATTCGGCCTGAGGATGCCTCTGGCTGTGCTCTTCCGTGCGCCCACCGTCGCACAACTCGCCGGCAGCCTGCGCCGACAATCGGCCACAGTGGAGAGGGCTTCGTCTTTAGTTGAGATTCGTTCCGGCGACGCGGCGCGGCCTTTCTTCTGCGTCCACCCGGTGAGCGGACACGTCCTGTGTTACGCCGAGCTGTCGCGCCACCTCGGAACCGAACAGCCCTTCTACGGCCTGCAAGCCGTCGGCGTTGACGGCGAGGAGTTCGCGCACAGACGAATTGAGGAGATGGCCACCCACTACGTCGAGGCGTTGCGCGCCGCACAGCCCGCAGGTCCCTACATGCTCGGCGGCTGGTCGATGGGCGGCCACGTCGCTTACGAGATGGCGCGGCAACTTCACGCGCATGGGGAAGAGGTCGCCCTGCTGGCCCTCATCGACTCTTACGCCCCGTCTTCGAGGCGGCGGGCGGAAGACGAGGCTTCACTCCTGTACGGCTTCGCCGAAGACCTCGGGCTGCCTTTGGAGAGGTTCAGCATCTCGCCGGGGCGGCTCGACGCGCTGCCGCCGGACGAGCGGCTTACTTACGCGCTGGAGGAGGCGAAGAAGGCGGGGGTGATTCACCCGGACATGAGTGCGGAGCAGGCGCGTCGGCTTTACGAACTCTTCAAAATCAACGTCGGAGCCATGAACAGCTATTCCCCTCAGCCCTACCCCGGGCGGGTCACACTCTTCGCCGCACAGGAACGACCCGACGGGAGCCCACACGACCCGACCCTCGGTTGGTCGGGACTGGCGGCGGGCGTAGAGGTTCACGTCGTGCCGGGAGACCACTACTCGGTAGTACGCGAACCCCACGTGAGATTTTTGGCCGAGCGCTTAACGGCTTGTCTCCAAACGACGGCCGCGGAGTCTTCATGAAACTCATCAAATTCGTTCTACGCACCTCGCCCGGCTACGTCGTCTTCGCCATCGTGGCGGGAATCGTCGCCGGCACCAGCAACACAGCCCTGCTCGCACTGATTAACGCGACGCTGAACAGGGCCGGCACGCCGCTGCCTACACTGGCCTGGTACTTCGTCGTGCTCTGCCTGGTGATGGTGGCGAGCCGGACCGCCTCCTCGATACTTCTGATCCGCCTCGCGCGCTGGTCGATATTCGACATGCGGGTCAAACTCTGCCGCCGCATCATCAACGCGCCTCTGCGGACTCTGGAGGAGTTGGGCGCGCCGCGCCTGCTGGCGGCGCTGACCGACGACGTGCCCTCCATCGCGACCGCGCTCACGTACATCCCCGTGATGTGCATGCACTGCGTCGTGGTTCTGACCTGCCTCGCCTACATGGCCTGGCTTTCGTGGCCCGTCTTCCTCGCGGTGCTCGTCTTCATGGTGCTGGGCGTCGCGGCCTACCGTTTCCCGTTCATGAAGGGGCAGTACTACATCGACGCCAGCCGCCGCGAGTGGGACGCGCTGTTCGAACGCTTTCAGGGGCTGATAAGCGGGGCGAAGGAGCTGAAGCTCCACCGGGGCCGGCGCGAGACGTTCCTCGGCGAGGAA
>DASVSK010000223.1:0-1992 GCA_036388135.1 Pyrinomonadaceae bacterium
GCCGTCGTCGTCATGGCCCTGAGTATCGCCTGCGGCGGCATCCCGGCCGCGACGTAGCTGTCGAGCCACATAAGGGACTGCGTGCCGCGCGTGTGCTGCGGCAGGTCGTGGATGGCGTCGGTGCCGAAGGCGATGGGGACGCCGAGCCTGTGGGCGGCGCGGAGGCGGTCGATCTCGTCGCGGTACTCGGCGGCCGCGCGCTCGGGCTCTGAGCGGAATAGCTTGAGCACCCACTCGGGGAAGGGCGTGAAGACCATGACGACGCCGTTGCGTTTGGCGAGCTGGAGGTCTTCGTCGCTGATGCCGTTGGCGTGCTCGATGGAGGCGACGCCGGCCTCGGCCGCGTTGTGCGCGCCCTCGCGCGTCCAGCAGTGGGCGGCGACGCGGATCCCTGCGCGCCGCGCCTCCTCGACGACGAAGCGGATGTCGTCGGCCGTGTAGATGTAAGGCTGGTCGTCGACGACGATCTTGATGAGCGTCGCGCCGAAGTGCGCGTTCTCGCGGACGGCCTTGCGCATCTCGTCGCGCGTGTCGGCGAAGAAGTACTCGGGCTCGGCCAGCCCCCGCTTGTCGGGCTGGAGGTGGAACTGCCCGCCGAAGGGGGCGACGATGCGCCCGGCCGTCAGCATCGTGGGGCCGGGGATGAGGCCGTGCTCGACCGCCCGGCGCACGCTGACGCAGGCGTAGTCGCCCTCGTTGCCGACGTCGCGGACGGTGGTGAAGCCCGACTCGAGCATCGCGCGGGCGTTGGCGACGCCCTGGACGGAGCGGTAGGAGTCGGGGTCGTTGAGCGTCGTGTAGTAGTAGCTGCCGCGGTCGCGCTCCAACTGGACGGACATGCAGAGGTGCGTGTGGGCGTCGAAGAGGCCGGGCATGACGGTCGAGCGCGAGAGGTCGATGACGGTCGCGCCCGCGGGCGTCTCGACGTCGGGGCCCACGGCCTTGATCTTGCCGCCCTCGACGACGATCTTCTGGTTCAGGCTCGCGCGGCCGGTCTCGGGGTCGATCAGCCGCCCGGCGCGGATGACCGTGGTCTGAGTCGGGGCCTGCGCCGCGGTCTGGGCCGGGGTCTGAGTCGGGGTCTGAGTCGGGGTCTGCCCCGCCGCCTGCGCGGCGAGCAGCGCGAGCAGTCCGAGCGCGTAGAGTTGACGTTTCATCCGTGCGGCTCCCGTCTGCGCCGATTACTTTTCTTCGCGGAGGGTCAGGGTCTTGAGCACCCACTCGTCGGGGTCGACGGCGACCGAGAGCGGCCTGCGTTCGAGCTTGAAGTCGAAGGTCTGCTCGCGTTCGCCGACCTCGACCGTCTCGCGGCGGGACGAGTCGCCGCCTCTGAACTCGACGTCGAGCGGCATGCGGAAGGGCGCGCCGCCCTGCGTCTGGCGGACGCGCAGGCGCAGGCGCTTCGACGGCTCGTCCCACCGCCACGCGGCGTCGTAGGCGGGGAAGCCGGGCTCGTAAATCCACTGGCGGAAGAACCAGTCGAGCGGGCGGCCGGCGTGCAGCTCCATCACGCGGCGGAAGTCGTCCGTCAGCGCGTTGCCGTCGCGGTAGGTGCGGTAGTAGTCGGCGACGCCCGCGAAGAACTTCTCGTCGCCCACGACGCGCCGCAGCATGTGCAAGACCCAGCCGCCCTTCTGGTAGTTGTTCCGGTTGAGCAGCTTGAAGAGGTCTTTGACCTCGGGGTCGTAGACGGGGCGCGCGACCGACGCGGCGTCCTTCATGTAGCGCTCCCTGTCGGCCAGCATCATCCGCAGGAACTTGTCGCGGCCGTCGGCGCGCTCGAAGAAGAGGGCGCCGAAGTAAGTGGCGAAGCCCTCGCTCAGCCAGAGGTGGTGCCAGTCGGCCGCGGTCACCGAGTCGCCGAACCACTGGTGCGCTATCTCGTGCGCCACGGTGCCTTCGAGGCCGCCCGAGCCGTCGTAGGCGTTCTCGTCGAAGAAGATGGCGGAGGAGTTCTCCATCCCGCCGAAGCGCGTGGAGGACTGGACGAGC
>DASVSK010000224.1:0-5114 GCA_036388135.1 Pyrinomonadaceae bacterium
GATGCGACATAAGGAAGGCGTTTCTACTGACTACTGACTACTGACTACTGACTACTGTCTACTTTTCTTCATGCGCATCTGGATTGACCTCGCGAACTCGCCGCACGTGCCCTTCTTCCGGGCGCTGGCCGGCGAGTTCGCGGCGCGCGGCCACTCGACACTGGTGACGGCGAGGGAGTTCGCGCAGACGGTCGAGCTGGCCGAGGCGGCGGGGCTCGCGCCGGAGGTCGTCGGCGGCCACGGCGGCGGCGGGCTGTCGGGGAAGGCGGGGAACCTCGCGGGGCGCGCGTGGGCGCTCGCGCGATGGGCGCGCGGACGCGGGTTCGACCTCGCCGTCGGGCACAACTCTTACTCGCAGGTGCTCGCGGCGCGCGCCCTGTCGCTGCGCGCCGTGACGCTGATGGACTACGAGCACCAGCCCGCCAACCATCTCGCGTTCCGGCTGGCGTCGCGCGTGGTCGTCCCCTCGGCCTTCCCGGCCGAGGCGCTGAGGCGCTGCGGCGCGCGCGACTCGAAGGTCAGGCGCTACGAAGGCATCAAGGAGGACGTCTACCTCGCGGACTTCGCGCCCGACCCGGGGTTCGCCGCGTGGCTGAAGGGGCGTCTGGGCGTGGACGTCGGGCGCGACACGCTGGTGGTCGTCCGCCCGCCCGCGGGCGAGGCGCTCTACCACCGCTTCGAGAACGAGCTGTTCGCGGAGCTGCTCACGCTGTTGCTCGCGCGCCCCGGCCTCAAGGTCGTGCTGCTCGCGCGCAGCGGGGCTCAGCGCGAGGGCCTGTCGGCGCGGTTCGCCTCCGCGAACCTCGTCGCCCCGCGCGAGGCGCTCGACGGCGCGAACCTCGTCGCGGCCGCAGACCTCGTCGTCAGCGCGGGCGGCACGATGAACCGCGAGGCCGCCGCGCTCGGCGTCCCCGCGGCGACCGTCTACGCGGGGCGATGGGCGGCCGTCGACGAACAGCTCGTCCGCGAAGGCCGCCTCCGGCGCATCAGCACGCGCGAAGACCTGGACGCGCTGCGCGTCGAGAAGAAGGGCGACACCAGCCCGCGCCGCAGGACTGGCGTCCGCGCAGAGGTGGCCGAGTTGATACTTCGTTGAAGTCCGGAACTCGGGGGTCGGGGCGCGGCGTGAAAGTCGCGCCGCCTTGACCTCCCGCTTCGGACTCCGGACTCAAGACTCTTCATGATGAGGGCCGCACAGACTCCAGACGTGAAGGCGGGGGCGAAGGTGCCGCGGGCGGCGGCGCGCGCGCCGGGGTGGGTCGTGCCCGCGGTGAAGGCGGCGCTGGCGGCGGCGGACGCCGCGCTGGCCGTCGCGTCGTTCGCGGTCGCCTACCTGATGCGCGAGGGCGGCCCCCTGCTCGTCGGGTTCGGCTTCGACAAGGGTTTCGTGTGGGAGCCGCACTTCGAGCCCTACGCGTCGCTGCTGTGGTTCGTCGTGGCGGTGCGGCTCGTCTCGAACGCCTACTACGACCTCTACCGCCTGCGCGGGGAGTTCTCCTACCTCGACGAGTGCGTGCGCGTCTTCCGCGCGGCGGCCGTCGGCTCGCTGCTCATCGTGGCGTGGGCGTTCCTCTACCGCGGCGGATTCGAGTTCCGCGCCTTCTCTTACGCGCGCGGCGTCTTCGTCCTCGACTTCTTCCTCGCGCTCTCGGCCTACGCCGCGCTGCGGCTCGCGGCGCGCGCCGCGCAGAGCGCCGTCCGTAGGCGCGAGGTGAACCTCATCCCCACGCTCGTCGTCGGGCGCGGCGCGGAGGCCGCGCTGTGCGTGCGCGAGATGAGGGCGCGGCGCGAGCTGGGCTACAGGGTCATCGGCGTGGTCGAGACGGGCCCGCAGAAAGGTGTGCCGCCGGGCGAATTGTTCGAGGGCGTGCCGGTCGTCTCGGACCTCGCGGGGCTGACCGAGGCGATACGCGAGACCGGCGCGAACGAGGTCATCATCACCGACCCGACGCTCTCGGGCGACATGCTCTTCGAGGTGATGATGCGCGTCGGCCGCCGCGGCGTCGAGTTCCGCGTCGCCCCGAGCCTCTTCAACTGCCTGCCGCGCAAGACGGAAGTCGACCAGATCGGCGTGCTGCCCGTCATCACGCTCTTCCGCGAGCCGCTGGGGCAGGGCGCGCGGCTCCTGAAGCGCGCCTTCGACATCGGCGTGGCCGCGCTGGCGCTCGTCCTGCTCTCGCCGCTGTGGGTCCTGATGGCGCTGCTCATCAAGCTCGACTCGAAGGGCCCCGTGCTCTACAGGCAGGAGCGGGTCGGGATGGACGGGCGCGTCTTCCTCTTCCTCAAGTTCCGCACGATGCGGACGGGCGCGGACGACCGCGCGCACCGCGAGTACCAGCGCCGCTACATCGAAGGCCGCCCCGACACCAACCTCGGCGACAGCCGCCGCCCCGTCTACAAGCTGCACGACGACCCGCGCGTGACGCGCACGGGTCGCTGGCTCCGCCGCACGAGCCTCGACGAGCTGCCGCAGCTTTTGAACGTCCTGCGCGGCGACATGAGCCTGGTCGGGCCGCGCCCGCCCATACCTTACGAGGTGGAGGCGTACGCGCTCTGGCACCGCAAGCGGCTCGACATGAAGCCGGGGATGACGGGGCTCTGGCAGGTCTCGGGCCGCAACCGCCTCTCCTTCGACGAGATGGTGCGGCTCGACCTCTTCTACATCGAGAACTGGTCGCTCTGGCTCGACCTCAAGATTATGCTGCGCACGCTCCCCGTGCTCCTGCGCGGCGAGGCTTACTGACGCGCTCGGGGCGGCGGCGGGTGACGGGCGGCGGGCGGCGGGTTAGAATCAGCCCGCCGTCAGCCGAGCTTTCGTCCGCCGCCAGTAAATGAGCTTACCCCCACCCGAAACCCGCCGGCCGATAAGCGAAGCGGGGCGCAGCCTCCTCGGCGCGACGCGCAGACTCCGCGCGGGCGGCCCCGCCGCCTGGCTTGAGTTCGCGACCGTCGCCTGCCTCTTTCTGTACGCGGCGGCCGCGCCGCACTCGATAGCGGGGACGCAGGCGGCGTGGCTGCTGGCGATGCTGTTCTGGGTGGCGCGGCTTCTACTGCGGCCGCGCCCCGCGCTCTTCCGGACGGCGGTCGACCCGTGGCTGCTCGGCTTCTTCGTCCTCACCTTCCTGACCGCGCTCACGTCGTACAACCCGGAGGTCTCCATCGGCAAGCTGCGCGCGGCGAGCCTGTTCACGGTCGTCTACGTCGCGGCGCAGAACGTCCGCACGCCGCGCGTGATGCGCGCCCTGGTGCTGACGCTCGTCGCCTCGTGCGCGCTCGGGCTCGTCCACACGTTCGGCGTCTACGCACGCGGCCGCGGCGTGAAGCTGCGCGCGCTGACGGCCGAGAGCCCCCTGCGCGCGGTCGGCATCATCGAGGGCGACACCGTCCTCTCGGTCGACGGCGCGGAGGTGCGGAGCCCCAAGGAGGTCCTGCGCGCCATCGAGTCGGGGCGGCCCAACGTCGCGGGCGAGCGTGCCTACCGCCACCCGGACGGCAGCGTCGCTTGCCGCTGGGACGCGCGCTCGGCGTGCGTGCGCGTCTACCGCGCCGAGGCGAGGCCCGCGGCGAACGTCGTGCGCGCCGCGCTCGCGCGGGGCGCGACGCCCGAGGCGCGGCTCGGCATACTCGGCTGGTCGCGCGGGCGCGACGAGCGCGCGAGTGGCTTCTACGGCCAATACCAGACCTACGCCGAGGTCTTGCAGCTCGTCGCGTCGCTGGCGCTGGGGCTGTTCGTCTCGCTGCGCCGTAAGCTGAGCTGGAAGGGCGCGCTGCTCGGGCTCGCGCTGGCCGGGATGTGCGCGGCGCTGCTGTTGACGGTGACCCGCGCCTCCTGGGCGGGCTTCCTCGCGTCGGCCTTCACGGTCGCGCTGGTCGGGGCGAGCCGCCGGACGCTGTTCGTGACGGCCGCGCTCGCCCTGCCGCTCGCCGTGGCCGGGCTCCTCGTCTTACAGCAGAAGCGGCAGGTCGGCTTCATCGACACGAAGGAGGGCTCGACCTCCTGGCGGCTGCTGGTCTGGCGCGAGGGCACGCAGGTGCTTCTGAGCAGCCCGCGTCACCTGCTCGTCGGCGTCGGCATGGACTCTTTGAAGCGGCGCTGGCGCGAGTGGAGCATGTTCGACCGGGGGCGGCAGCCGTGGGGGCACCTCCACTCGACGCCCTTGCAGATAGCCTTCGAGCGGGGGGTGCCGGCGCTGCTGGTCTGGGCGGCGTGGCTCTTCGTCTACGCGCGGATGCTGTGGCGGCCGGCGCGCGGCGGGACGGGGGACGATTGGGTCGCGCGCGGGCTCAGCCTAGGCGCTCTGGGCGGGCTCGTCGGGTTCGTCGCGGCGGGGCTCGTCCACTACAACTTCGGCGACTCCGAGGTGGTGCAGGTTTTCTACTTCATCATGGGGCTCGCCCTCGCCGCCGAGTGGCTCCGCTCGGGAGGGGTGAAGGCGGAGGCGTGAAGGGTGAAGGATGAAAGAAAGACCGTGTATCTTACCTTCATCCTTCACCCTTCATCCTTTCAACGTGATGAACCGCGCGCCCCGCGCGCGCGTATAGAAAGCGGGTCGGAAGAAGGGAAACGGGATGAAGAAACTTGCCGGGCTGCTCGCCTTCGCCGTCGCGCTCGCGGGCGCGATTCTGCTCACGCAGTACTATTCGCGGCACTATTCGCGGCCGCCCGTGCCGCCGCCCGCGCCCGCCGCGCCTCCCGCGCCTCCCGCGCCGCCCGCGGACTCGCGCGGGAACGCGCCCGTCACCTTCAAGCCGCAGCTCATCACGCTCGACCTCGCGGGTCGCAAGGGGCACGTCTCGCTGGTGCTGGAGCGCGACCCGGCGCGACCCGCGCCCGCGAGCGTGTGGGTCTGGGTCTACTTCTTCAGCGCCGACGCGCCGGGGCGCTACTGCGCGGGCGAGCCCGTCGAGGTGCGCCAGCCCTTCGGCGCGGCCGCGCGCGCCGACGTCACGGTCGAGTTGCCCGTCGCCGACTGCCCCGCGCCGCGCTCGCCGTCCTCGACCTACTACGCTCGCGTCAACGTCTCCGCCGAGTCGGCCTTCGCCGCACGCCTCTCCGAGCAGCGCATCAGCTACGACATCTCGCAGGCCGCGCCCGTCGTCGTCGCGGCGGGGTT
>DASVSK010000225.1:0-2214 GCA_036388135.1 Pyrinomonadaceae bacterium
GGTCTTCGCGTTTGACGACCAGCCCCGCCGACGAGAGCAGCGCGACCAGAATCTCATACTCCACGTTGGTCAGCTCCACCGCGCGCGACTCGCGCCAGACCTGCCGCGTGCCCGTGTCGACTTCGACGTCGCCGACGGCGAGGCGGCCCGCCGCGTGCGTCTCAGCCGCCGGCGCGGCCGCGCCGTCCTGGCGCGCGGGGCGCACGCGCCGCAGAATGGCCTGGATGCGCGCGACCAGCTCGCGCGGGTTGAAGGGCTTCGGCAGGTAGTCGTCCGCGCCTATCTCAAGACCGACGATGCGGTCGACGTCATCGCCCCGCGCCGTGAGCATCATCACGTGTATGCCCGACCCCTGCGCGCGTAGCCGCCGCAGCACCTCGAAGCCGTTCATCCCCGGCATCATCACGTCGAGCACGAGGAGCGCGTGCTCGCCCGAGAGCGCTCGCTCCAGGCCGCGCTCGCTGCGGGTCGCCACCTCAACCTCGAACCCCTCTTCGCCGAGCAGCTCGGCGACCAGCTCGCACAGCTCCCGGTCGTCGTCTACGATCAGCACACGTTCCATCGGCACACCCCACGCGACGCGCGCGCCCCGCAAAAACCACGAAACAGACTGCTCATTCTATCCCAGCCGCCGGACGGGCGTCCGTAAAGAAGTGTCGGCGCGCGTTGACAAATCTTTACACGCCCTTGACCGACTCTTTACACGCGGCGCGGCCGCTTTGGCGTAGAAGTGTAAGCGACAAGGGGGGCGTGACGTTTCTCGACGGACGACAACACGGACGAAAGGATGACGAGATGAGGATGAACAGGAAGAGAGTTATCGGCGGCGCGGCGGCGTTCGCCGCCGCTTTACTGATGTCGGTCGCCGCGCTCGCGCAGCACGGCGGCCCGGGCGGTCACCACCGCGGCCCCGGCATGCACGGCACGCACGGCGGCCCGGGCCACCACGGCAAAATGCTCGGCCACCTCGCGCGCGAGCTTAACCTGACCGACGCGCAGCAGGCGCAGGTCAAGCAGATTGTCGAATCCTTCCATGAGAGCAACAAGGGTCTGCACGAGCAGCTCATGAAGGGCGGCGGCCACGGCCCGTTCGAGGGTCTGAAGGACGGCGTGTTCGACGAGGCGGCCGTGCGCGCCGCGGCGCAGGCGCGGGCCAACCTCCACGTCGAAATGGAGGTCACGCACGCGAGGCTGATGTCGCAAATCTACGCGCTGCTGACGCCGGAGCAGAAGGCGAAGGTCGCCGAGCTGCGGCAGCGCCACGAGCAGAAGCGCGCGCAGCAGCCGCCGGGCGGCGAGAGGTTCTAACCCGCGGCGGCGGGCGAGTCGAAAATTTAATACCCGGGGAGCCGCATTAATACTGGGCACGTCGGCTCCCCGGCCGGGGAGGCCGTTCGCGGGTCGGCCTCCCCATTCTTTACCCCGGCCCGCGGGCGCTTCCTCCCACGACACGCCGAATTTACAAAACTTTACACAAAGGTGACGAAGTCTTTACTTGTCCGGCCGCCCCGCAGACATCGAAACGGGCGCACACTTTAAGGCGCGCCGCGCGGGAGTCCTGACGGCGCGGGGGCGTTCGACGGCGGGTTGTATTTTTTATCAACGGAGGCGGCGGCAATAATGAGGCGTTTGCTCTTTTCTTTCATTCTCGCGTTCTCGTTCTTAACGACTTCGGGCGTCCCGGCCGCGCGCGCGCAAGTGGTGCCGCAGGCGTCGGTCGACGCGGGCGGCGCGGTCGACGTCAACCGCATCGTCCGCGCCTTCACGGCGAAGGAGACCGAGTTCCGCAAGGCGCTCAACGGCTACACCTTCACGCGCGACGCGCTGCTCCACACCATCGGGTTCGGCGGCCAGATCACAGGCGAGTACAACCGCGTCTCGCAGTTCACCTTCAACGACGCGGGCGAGCGCTTCGAGCGCATCACGCGCTTCCCCGTGCCGACGCTCACCGAAATCAGCTTCACCAACGAAGACCTCGAAGACCTCGGAGGCGTACAGCCCTTCGCCCTCGAAGCCTCGAAGATAGACCTCTACAACTTCAATTACGTCGGGCGCGAGAAGGTCGACGAGATTGACACCTACGTCTTCGACGTCGCGCCGAAGGTGATGCCGAAGAAGGTCAGCGAGCGCTTCTTCCAGGGGCGCATCTGGGTCGACGCCCGCGACTTGCAGGTCGTCAAGACGCGCGGCAAGGGCGTGCCCGAGGGCAAGCAG
>DASVSK010000226.1:0-2433 GCA_036388135.1 Pyrinomonadaceae bacterium
TCGCCGACGCGCTCGCGGAAGTAGAGCCCGTCGGCGGAGGGCTGCGGCAAGACGTCCTCGGCCGCGCGGCGCTTCAGAGCCGCGGCGACGTCCGCCTCGCGCCGGAGCGACTCGGCCGCGAGCTGCGCCGTCTCCCACGACTGCCACGCGGCCTCGACGCGGTCGCGCACGCCGCGCAGGTATCCCGAACGCTCGTTCTCGTAGCTGCCGAGGTCGTCGTACCAGAAGAGTTTGAGGCGGTTGACGCGGTAGAGGACGCGCTGCGTGAAGAGTCGCGCGGCCTCCTCCTCGGTCGAAGCCTGCGGCCCGTAGGCCGCTTCGAGCGCGTGGAGCAGCGCCGACTCGAACTCGCCCGCGAGCGAGGGGCGCGACGCGACGCGCTCGTCCAGATGCTCCATCCGCACGAGGGCGGCGAGCTGCCGCTCGGCGGCGGCGAAGTCGGGCGTCTGCGAGTCTGTGCGCGGCGCGCCCGACGACCTTTCAAGAACCTGCATGTCTTAAACTCTCCCCACTTGTCATCGCGTCGGATACGGAAGAGGGCTCGGCCGCCGTCTTCGGCACTCGACACTATCACGGCTCATACCGTCCGCAAACCAACGCGCGCCGCTTTAGTTCGGTGTCGTACGTTCCGCACGGCCGCAGAGTATCCACTTATACTTTGCGGGCGGCGCTTGGCAAAACTTTCAAGAAGCTAACACGAAAATCCTCGCGGCGTGACGCTGATACGAACAGACTCGGCCTCCAATAAAATCCGGGTAGCGGAGTGGCACGCTCCTCAAAGTTTGTCATGCGCGCCGCGCCTGTTTAGTCCGGCCTGTCGGGGGCTGTGTCGTCGAAAGGCCGAGTGGGAGACGGCGAGGAGAGCGCGAGGGGCGCGAGTCGCGCGGCGCAGAGACCGAAGCCGATGAGCGCGACGTGGGGCAGTGAGTTCGCCAGCGCGTTCAGGGCGAAGAAGAGGACTATCGCCGTGCCGACGAAGGCCGCCCAGACGTTCGCCCGCCCGCGCGCCCCGAGGACGCGGCAGGCGAGCAGGGCTGTGACGAACCAGCCGACGAAGTTGGTGAAGGGGATGCCGTAGTAGACGCCGCCGTGAGCCCACGTCCAGTACCCGAGCCGGTTGGCGGCGAGCGGGTCGATGACTAAGTCGGTCGCGGTCGTCAGGAGCGCGGCGCACGCCGCCGCGGGCCAGGGGGGAAGCCGCAGACGCGCCGTGAAGTCCGAGGCGAAGGCGACCAGCACCATCCAGGCGACGCCCATGACGACCGGCACGCCGAGCAGTTGCGGTTGCAGGACGCCGGTGTAGGCGTACTCACCGAAGGGGACGCCGAGGCGCACGCCGGCCGCTTCGACCGCGAAGCCCGAAAGCGCGACGGCGGCGAGCCTCAACGCCCCAAGTCTCGTCCCGTCTCCGAGCAGCACGATCAGACCCGCGGTGGCAAGAAAGAGCGAGGCGAGCCGGCCTTCGTCGGCGCGCGTGACCCCGAGCCATTGACTTAAAACCCCGCCGACCCAGAGCACGACGAAGACCGCGACGGCGCACGCCAGCGCAGCGCGCCGCGTGCGCGTCGAAGCGTCGGGCGCGGGTCGCGCTTCGGCCGTCGCGCGCGGGGCGCGAACCTCATGTCGCGTGCTCAAGCCTCGAACCTCCCGATGAGTTCGCTGGTGATGCGAGCCGAGAGCAGGACGGTGGGCGTGCCGCCGCCGGGGTGGCTGCTGCCGCCGACGTGGTAGAGCCCGCCGACGCGCGGGTGCCGGTTAGGCGGGCGGAGGAACGCGCGCCGCCAGCCGTGTGAGTGCGTGCCGTAGATGGAGCCGCCGGGGCTGAGGTAGGCGTCGGCGAAACGCCCGGGCGTCCACACGTCGGAGACGACGACGTCGGAGGAGACTTCGGGGAAGCCGCCCTTCGACAGCCGCTCGAAGACGCGCTCGCGCGCCGATTCGGTCTGCCGCACGTCCCACGCGTCGGCGTCGGCCGGGGCGTTCGCCATCACGAAGAGCGTCTCGCCGCCCGCGGGCGCGAGGCGCGGGTCGGTGCGACTCGGCGCGCAGACGTAGACGGTCGGGTCTTCGGGGAAGCGCCGCCCGTCGAAGAGCTGCGAGAACTCCGAGCGGTAGTCGCGCGAGAAGTAGACGGTGTGGTGCGCGAGGCCGGGGAGCCGGCGTTTGAGGCCGAGCAGCAGCACGAAGCCGGAGAGCGAGCGCGCCGCCGACGGCCGCGGCTCGCCGCCGTCGAGCAGCGCCTCGGTCGTCGAGGCGTCGCCGTTCATCACGACGACGTCGGCCGCGAGCCGCGTCCCGTCGTCGAGCCGGACGCCGCGCGCGCGCCGCCCCTCGTGCTCGATGCGTGTGACGCGCGCGTTCGCGCGGAGCCGCACGCCGAGGCCGCGCGCGAGCGCGATCAGACTCTCGACGATGCGGTAGAGGCCGCCCGCG
>DASVSK010000227.1:0-5167 GCA_036388135.1 Pyrinomonadaceae bacterium
CCTTCTTCCGCCCGCCTCCGTTCATCGAGGCGATGCTCACCAACTACGGCCGCAACGCCGCCGCGGCCTACGAGGTCGGCGGCGCGCCCGCGCTCGAAGCATACCTGCGCCGGGTCGAGCACGAGACCGATCTCAGGATGCATTTATTCGACGCGCGCGGAGCCGAACTGACGGGGAGGGGCGCGTCCGCGCTCGTGAAGGAGACCGCCATCCGCGTGGCGCAGACGGGCGAGCCGGTCTTCCGCCAGCTTCGCCCGGGCATGCTCGAAGTGAGGCCGGTGCCGGCGCGCGACGGAGGCCGCTACGCCTTCGCCACGGCGATGCACACGGGGCTACCGCCGCCGGGTGGGCATCACGGGCCGCCGCTACACGGCCCTTTCGGGATTTTTTCGGACAGCACTTCGGCGCAGTTCCTGCGCGTGCTGGCGGTGATACTGGCGGCCGGCGCGCTCAGCTACCTGCTGGCGCGCTACATCGTGACGCCCGTGGTCAAGCTGCGCGAGGTGACGCGGCAGGTGACGGCGGGCGACCTGTCGGCGCGCGTCGGGCCGCGCCTGGGCAGGCGGCGCGACGAGCTGGCCGCGATGGGTCACGACTTCGACGAGATGGCGTCGCGCGTGGAGACGCTGGTGGGCGCGCAGACGCGCCTGCTGCGAGACATCTCGCACGAGCTGCGTTCGCCTCTGGCGCGCCTGAGCGTGGCGCTCGACCTCGCGCGCAAGCGCGCGGGCGCGGCCGCCGCGGGCGACCTCGACCGCATCGAGCGCGAGGCGAAGCGTCTCAACGAAATGGTGGGCCAGCTCCTCGCGCTCTCGCGCTGGGAGAGTAACGGGAACGGCATGCGTCTGGAGTCGTTCGACCTCGCCGCGCTCGTGCGCGAGGTCGCGTCGGACGCTGACTTCGAGGCGCAGGCGCGCGGCTGCTCGGTCGTCGTCGAAGAGTTAAGCGGGTGCGAGATGAGGGGAACGCACGCCCTCATCAGGAGCGCGGTCGAGAACGTCGTGCGCAACGCCGTGCGCTACACGCCGGAGGGCACGGCCGTCAGGATTTCGCTCAGGTGCGAGGCGGGGGACGGCGGCGGCGAGGCGTTGGTCGCGGTGCGCGACGAGGGCGCGGGGGTGCCGGATGAGGCGCTGGCCGACATCTTCCGGCCCTTCTACCGCATCGACGATTCGCGCACGCGCGAGACGGGCGGCACGGGGCTGGGGCTCGCCATCACCGAGCGCGCCGTCCGCCTCCACGGCGGCACGGCCACGGCCGCCAACCCGCCCGGCGGCGGCTTCCTCGTCGAGCTGCGCCTCCCCCTCAACACCCGACCGGGCCAAAAGAATTAGCCACGGAGACACAGAGACACAGAGATAAAAACAGGATTGCAGATTTGAACTCTCAAATTCTTAAATCCTCTGTGTCTCTGTGTCTGCGGTGGCTAATTCTTCTTTAGCGCGGCGCGATTTTGTGCGAGGGGCGGCCGACGTGTATGTGCGGCCCCGTGGCCGTGCCGGGGATGGCGTAGCGGAAGGCGGTGAAGGGTATCCCCGATCCGCGCAGGTATTCCATCAGGGCGCGCCCCTCGACGCTGTCGGGGTTTACGCCGACGTCCATCGCGTTGTGGTGCGCGTAGCCCCAGCGGTCGTGCACCGGCGACTGCCCGAAGGAGCTGACGGGGAGCTGCCGCCCGAAGCTCCGCGCGAAGAACTGCCCGACCGACCCCGCCTCCGAGAGCGACCACGCGCGCGTGCCGCCGAAGCGTATGTAGGCGGTCGTCGTTAGCAAGCCCCCGGCCGCGCGCGGCGCGGCCTTCGCCTTCGCGAGCGCCTTCGCCGCGGCCTCCTCGGCCTCGGCCTCCACCAGCGTCTCGGCTATCTGCACGTCGGCGTTCTTCAACTGCCCCTGGACACCGGCCACCCTCGCGCGCGCCTTCTCGGCCTCTTCCTCAACGCGATCCAGCTCGCGCTTCGAGACGAGCCCGGCGCGGAAAAGCTCCGTCGTCTGCGCGACGCGTTCGTCGGCCTTCCTGACGTCCTTCTCGTAAAGGTCGAGCAGTTGCGTGAGACTCGCCTTGACCTCCTGCGTCGCCTCCACGAACTGCGCGCGCAGCCGCGCCAGCTCGCTCACGGGCTGTTCGGCGGCCTTAGCCTTCGCCTTCACGGCCTTTGTCGGCGCTGCGCGCTTCGCGCGCGATCTCTGCCGCGCGTGCGCGTCTGCGGGGCAGAGGGAGAGCACGAGGGCCAGAGCCGTCGCCGCCGTTAATACTCTCCCCGCTGACTTCATGCACGTCACTTTATCAAAACTCGCGCCGCTCGCACACGGCCTCCGCTCAAGCCGGGCGGCCGGGTCGGAGTCTTTCAGGTCGTCAACCGCGCCAGCAGAGGGAAGTGGTCGGAGGCCTCCCGCATGACGGGCTCCTCCGTCAACACCCTGCAATCCTTCAGCCTGCCCTCGTAACGTTCGGGTAGAAAAACGAAGTCGAGGCGGACGTGCGGGTCCCAGGTGGGGAAGGTGTAGCCGCGCTCCGCCGGGTCCGGGTGGAGCCGCCGGAAGCCGTCGAGGTAGCCGTTGGCGAGCATGATCTGAATCGTCTGGTAGCGCACGCTCCCGCCGCTCAGCCAGACCATCGGGCGCAGGCGCATCGGCAGCTTGCGCGCTTCGAGCACCTCGCCCGGCGCGAGCGTGTTGAAGTCGCCGACGAAGACGTGAAAGTCAGGCTTGCGCGTCTCCACCCACGCCAGCATCGAGCGCAGCTCGCGCATACGCCGCCGCTCGGTGAAGAAGGAGTGAACCGCGCTCAGGTGTACGCCGTAGACGCGCAGGCCCGTCCCCTCGGGCTCGATCTCGATGAAGTGCCGCTTGGAGCCGCGCGGCCTGTGCCACTCGTGCCGCGCGACGGGGACGCGGCTCAGGTACGCGAGCGAGTGGCCCGCCTGCGCGGCCCAAGTCTTCAAGCCCGTCTCGGCCGCGAGCCGCTCGACGACGCCGGGGCGCGTGGCCTCCTGTAGGACGACGAGGTCGGGGTCGGACACTTTGACGGCCGCCGCGAGCTGCGCCTCGCGCCCCGTCCCGCCGTAGCGGACGTTGTAGCTCAGCAGCTTGAAGGTCACGACTCGCCGACCTTCCCGATGAGCGTCAGGTAGGGCTGGCCCAGCCACTCGCCGCGGAGCCGCATCCAGATGTCGCGCGTGGCCTGGATGTTGACGGGGCGGCCGACCATCGCCACCAAACGCTCGCGCAGCGGCACGAGGTTGGGCGCGATGTCGGGGTCTTTCTCGCTCAGGGGCTTGGTGTGGACGCCGGGCAGGTAGAAGCCGTCGAGGATGTACTCGCCGAGGATTTCCGCGCCGACGAATGTGAGGTCGAGGTCGCTCGTGCCGGGCCCGTCGGCGTCGAACGGCGCGCCGTCGTCGTAGCGCTCGCCCGTCACGGAGCTGCCGCGGAGCACGACGGCCGTGCCCTCCGGTATCGCCTCGCGCACGACGTCGCAGAACTCTTCGAGCCGCCGCTCGTCGCCGCCGAAAGCGAGCTTCACCACGCGCTCGCGCATCTCCTGCTCGGTCATCCCCCAGCTTTCCTCAGACAAGACACAGCCCCCCGTTGTTTTATTGTCCCGCTATCCTAACACCGCCCGCCGCGGCCCCGCACCGCGCGGCGGCGCGCGAACCACGGCGGCCGCCTCGCTTCATTTAATGCTTGACTAACCGGCGGACGGGTTTATGATGCCCTTCCCCGTCACCTCTCGTTTCCCGACTCGGCCCAAGCCTTTAGAACACGGAGCGTTAACAAATGCACACAAGCCTCGCACCGAAGCGCCTGCGGAGTCTCGCCGCCGCCTGCCTGCTCGTCCTCTGCGCGTGCGTCCCGGCGTCGGCCGGTTGGACGACCAGCGGTAACAAGATAGTCGCGCCGAGCGGCGCTGAGTTCCGCATCTCGGGCATCAACTGGTACGGCTTCGAGACCACCAGCTACAACGCCCACGGCCTCTGGACGAAGGACTACACCGCGGTCGTCGACCAGATAAAACAGTACGGCTTCAACACCATCCGCATCCCCTTCTCCAACGCGATGTGGGAGACGAACCCCGTCCCGAACTCCAACACGCAGAGCGCCTGCCCGTCCTGCAAGGGCAAGCGCGCGCGCGACATCCTCGCGCTCATCGTCAACTACGCGGGCTCGAAGGGGCTCCACGTCATCCTCGACAACCACCGCTCGACGGCCGGCAACTCGGCCGAGGGCAACGGCCTCTGGTACGTCGTCTCGGGCAAGAGCAACTACAGCGAGCGGAAGTGGATAGACGACTGGGTCAGCGTCCAGCGGTGGGCGCACGGCATCCCGCAGACTTTGGGCGGGACGGACACCGTGACGGTGAACTACTACGCCTCCGACGGCCTGCCCGTCATCCTCGGCTACGACCTGCGCAACGAGCCGCACACGCCCTCGCGCACGGCCTACCTGGGCGGCGCGACGTGGGGCAGCGGCGACGGCATCGACCCGCGGACGAACCCCAACCCGAACCCCTTCGCCCCGGCCTGCGTGGCGACGTCGACCTGCCGCGACTGGCGGCTGGCGGCCGAGCGCGCCGCCGACACGATGCTCGGCGACGCGCTGGCGCGCGGCTGGGAGTACCCGCTCATCTTCGTCGAAGGCGTGAGCACCTACCCGACCGCCGAGGGGACGATGGCCGCCGGGCCTTACGACTGGTACTGGTGGGGCGGGAACCTTCTCGGCGTCAACGGCAACGCGGCGAACCCGGGCGCGCCCGTCGTCCTCAACGCAGGCGGGAGCGCGTCGGGGCTCGGCCCGGCCGTCAACAACCAGCTCGTCTATTCGGGCCACGACTACGGCCCGGTCGAATACCAGCAGGCTTGGTTCAACGCCTCGACCTGCTACCGGAGCGGCTGCTCGGCTTCGAGCCTCGCCGACGTGTGGAAGAAGTTCTGGGCGTTCCCTAATCTCGCGGGCGGCGTCAACCCGGTCTGGCCGGGACACGCCTCGTACCCGTGGGGGAACACCGGGCACGCGGGTTACACGCAAGCGCCCGTCTTCATCGGCGAGGTCGGGACGGGCAAGACCGACGCCGACCTCTTCTCGGCGGGCGCGGGCTCGCAGGGGCAGTACTTCACCGACATGGTCAACTTCATCCAGAGCAGCTACGCGACGACGCCCGCGAACGACT
>DASVSK010000228.1:0-3521 GCA_036388135.1 Pyrinomonadaceae bacterium
CGTGAAGCAGTTCTTCTCCTCGGTGAAGCGCGCGTCTTCGAGGGAGAGGTTGTGTCTGACCTCGCTGAGCGTGGTGACCGAGAACTCGTCGCGGATGCGGAACGGGAGCTTGACGCCGTCCACCTCGCGGAAGTCCTCGAAGTAGGTCTTGTCGCGCCGGACGAGCAGCCCCGTCCGCGCGTCGAAGTAGAGCCTGACGGTCGCGCCCTCGCTCGTCGACGCCTCGACGACGAACGCCTCCGCGCCCCCGACCTCTTCCTTCCCCTTCAGAGACATCGACGCGAAGAGCGAGCGCGGGTCTTCGCCCCAGCTCAAACGCCCTTCGCGCCTCATCTCGGCCAGCTCGCCGCCCTCGACCCGCCGGAAGCCGAACATCGGCATCTGCATGTATCCGTACCGGCCCGTGAAGCCGCGGCGGACGACGCCCAGGCCGCTGACGTCGACGAGCGTGACGTGCCTGTCGGGCGACTTTTCCAGCACCTCGACCGTGCCGCTCACCCTCATCCCGGCGAAGGCCCCCTCGATGCGCCCCTTCGACACGCGCGTCGAGAGCGCGGCGAAGGCCGCGCGGCCGCCGACCGCCGCGGCGTACCTCTCAAGTATCGGCTCGACCTCGGGCGCGACGCCCGCCGCCGCCTTCGCGCCGCCTGCGGCTTTAGCGGCCTCCGCGGTCAACTCCCTCACCCCGGCGGCCACGCCCCCGCCCGTCTCGCCGACCCGCGCCACGACCGTGACGGGCGCGGCCTCGGGCGTCGCCAGCATGTGGAGCGCGGATTCGAGCTGCGGGTCGCGCCCCGCGAGAAGCTCCCGGCGGCTGAGCTGGACGGGGACGTTCGGCTCGACGCCGACGCCCTCGATGATGGTGCCGTTGGCCGTGACGAAGTCGGCGAAGGCGTACTGGAGTATCGCGCCGGTCGGCAGCTCCTTCGCCGCCGAGGGCAGCGTCGCCCCGGCGCTGCGCCGGCCGACGACGACCGCGCGCCCCGACGCCTGCAACCCGCCCGCGAAGATTTCTCCCGCCGACTGCGTCTCCGCGTCGATGAGCACGAAGAGCCGGCCGCGGTAGGCGCTCGGCTGCGGCGTGACGAGCAGGTCGTGCCACCCCGCGCGCGTTCGCATCACGCCGAACGAGACCGGCCGCGTCTCAAGCAAGCCCCCCATCCCGTAGATGAGCCCGAGCAGCCCGCCGCGGTTGCCGCGCAGGTCGATGACGACGCCGGGCGCGTCCTTCATCGTGCGCAGCGCCGCGCAGAACTTCTCCAGCACGGGCGCGACGAACAGGTTGAAGCGTATGTAGCCGACGCCGCCGCGCAGACGCCTCGACTCGAACTCGACGAACTGCGCCGGGAGCGACTGGAAGGTGGGCATCAGCTCGCCCTTCAGACGCTCGCGCGGGACGGCGGCGCGGCGCAGGCGGTTGCGCCCGTCGAGGTACGAGAGGCGGACGCTCGTGCCCGGCGAGCCGTTGACGTAGCCGACCAGAATCTCCGCCGGAATCTGGTTGCGCGCCGCGGGCTCGTAGACCGCCGCGAGCCGCAGAGTCCTGAGAATCGACGACACGGCGAGGCCGTCCACGCTCCGCAGCGCGTAGCCCGTGCGCAGCCCCGCGCGCTCGGCCGTCGAGCCCGGCTCGACCCGCGTGACGAGCACCGCGCCGCCCACGACGCGCAGGTCGATGCCGATGCCGTAGGTCATGTGCTCGGCCGCGTAGAGGCTGCCCTTGGCTCGCGGCCTCTCGCCGCCGGCCTCGCCGCCGCCGTCGCCCCCGTCCGCGTCGGCGGCATCCGCCCCGAACGCCGGGATGGCCTCGGGCGGGATGATGTTGAAGTGCGACTGACCGAGGCGGTTGAGCATCTGCTGCAAGAGCACGTGCAGCTCGCGGTCGGTGCGCGCGGCCGCGGCGCGCGGCGAGAACTCCGCGCGCACGGCGTCCCAGTCGACGCCGCCGAAGCTCGGGTCGAAGTGGTTGTCCTTAACCGTCTGCCAGACGACCTCGAAGGCTTGCCTGCGCCGCTCGGCCTCAGCGCGCGGCGTGGCGGCCGTCGGCGCGGCGACCGCCGTCGTCTCGCCCGCCGGCGGCGGTTGTTGCCGCCGGCCGTGTGCGACGGGTTGCAGGGCGAAGAGTATGAGGAAGAGTGAGCTGAGCGGCCTGAACCTTGACATTAGGCTCCTCGCGCGGGCGTCCTCCCCGCGTCTCGGACTCGAAGGGCGCGGCCGAATGGAGACGTGTGGGACGACCGCGCGACGGCTATTAAAGCACCCGGCGGCGGGTGCGTGTCAAACAATTCAATTAAAGACACGCGCCCGACGGAATTCGCGCCCGGAAGCCGTTCGCGGGAATCAACCACGCAGACACAACGACACGGCCTTATGCCTTCAGCCGTATCCAGACCACGTCTCCGCGATTTAACTCTCTGACCTCTACCATCTCACGCGAAACTTTATATAAGCCGGGTGTACTACTTGCAACCGAGTCGCAATCAATCTGAAAGGGCTGTCCCGTTTCCGTCCGGTGTGTAGTCTACAGAGAGATATTTTCATTCGCTTTTCACCCGGTGCCCTTCGCCGCGCCGGGCGCGGACGAGCAGGGCGAGTCGCGGAAGTATTGAAGACGAAAGACTTAAACACACGGGCGGGCTCGCGGCCCGGTTGCGGCATGGGGGTTGTTATTAGTCTGGACAGGTGCTTGGGAGTTCAAAAATTTTGTGAGTGCGTAACTACAGGAGGAGAGTAAACATGCTTTGGACAATTCTGGTGATTCTGTTGGTTCTCTGGCTGTTGGGTCTTATCGGCGGCGTGGGCGGCGGACTGATCCACCTGCTGCTCGTCATCGCGCTCGTCGTCTTCGTCATCAACCTTCTGACCGGTCGCCGCACGGTCTAACGGCGGCCCCCGGAATCCGGCCGGCGACGCCGGCCGCCACGTGATAGAACGCCGGGCCGCGACGCGCCCGGCTTCTTGAGACGCCCTGGCGCTTCGGCGTCGGAGCATCGTCCACAGCAGAAGCGCCCTCCCTCCGAACGGGGGAGGGCGCTTCTCTGTCTTTAAGCCGTTCTGTCTTCACGCCGTTCCATCTTCACACGCCCCTGCCTGGCCTGCACAACTAAGAACCATGTGAGCCTTATTCGATAGCATACTCGGCAAAGTGACACGGAAGTCCATACTTACTTTCCACTAAAATCCAAAACAAATTGAGGCGGCATAGCCCTTTAGCGACTCTCGGTCTCCTTGAAAGTACACTCCGCCGGAAATCAATAAAAAGTAGCGATCAGAAACGTTTTGCTCTATAACACTATTTCCACGGCTCTCACATTACGTTGTTTACAAAAGGGGAACGGAAAATGGCATATAACCAGCAGAGTATCAGTTTGCGATTTGTCCAAACATACGGCCCGGAACTAGAAAGGGCCGTATCGAAAGCCCTTAACTGGCCTACAGGCCAGGGGAGAGTGATATATTTTCAGCATGAAAAACTAAATCTAAGTTACGATTTACAGGTAGATGCTATTTGGCCGAATGCT
>DASVSK010000229.1:0-1613 GCA_036388135.1 Pyrinomonadaceae bacterium
AGCTGCGCTCGCGGATGAAGAAGAGCGTGGCGCGCGTGCCGGCGACGAAGCGGTCGAACTCCTCGCGCGTGCGGAGCGCGACGACGCCCGCGAACGGCGCGCCGGCGAACGCCGCCAGCACCCCGCGCCACCCCGCCGCGCCGTAGAGCACGAAGGCCAGCACGCCCCACGTCAGCGGAAAGAGCAGCAGCGCGGCGGCTATCTTGAAGGTCGAGAGCACGTCGTCGTACTCGCGCGCGAGGCGCTTCGCCAGCGCCCCGGCGAGCTTGTAGGCCGGGTAGTGCAGCGCCGCCCCCGCGAGCGCCGCGGGCAGGAGCAGGAGGAAGAGCGCGACGCGCGCCAGGAGCTTCCACACGCGCGCGTACTCCGAGACGGTGGAGGGCGAGAGCTGGCGCGGGTCTTCGAGCCCGGCCTGCCGCAGCTCCTCCTCGTAGCGGCTGATGCGCCCCTCCAGCTCTTCGAGCCGCGCGGGCGAGTGCTGACGGTGGAAGGCGTACGCCTCGACGAAGCGGCGGCGGCGGCGCAGCTCGCGTTCTAGGCTCGCGCCCTCGTTCTCGTCCCCCTCGTCGGCGGAGAAGATGCGCTCGGCGCGCGCCACCATCGCCAGCGCCTCGTGCCGGTCGGCGTTGAGCGTGAGCGAGCGCATCCCCTCGGCGATGCGGCCGGAGAGAGCGCGCACCGCTTCGCGCGGCGGCTCGCCGTCGGGCCCCGGCTCGGCCGGCTCCACCGGTATGGGCTCGCCGAAGTAGAGGAGCGCGCCGCTGCGGAAGGTCGTCTTCGCCGTGTAGTAGAGCCCGGCGGGCACGACCTTCAAGTCCAGGGAGGAAAGGGGAAGGGGGAAGTGGGAAGGGCTATCGTCCCCTTCCCCTTCCCCCTTTACCCTTCCCCCCGCCGCGCTGACCGCGCCGAGCGCGATGCGCGCCGCGCCGGACTTGAGCGGGAGCAGGTAGGGCTCGCTGTGCGAAGCCCCCTCGGGGCAGATGGCGATGGTGCCGCCGCGCCGCAGGAGCGCGGCCGCGCGGCCGAAGGTCTCGCGGTTGCGCGAGGCGGTGTCGCCCGACTCGTCCTGCTTGCGGTAGACGGGGATGGAGTCGAGCGCGCGGACGAAGAAGCCGACGACCGGCGTGCGGAAGAGCGGCGACTTGGCGAGGAAGGAGACGCGGCGCGGCGCGAAGCAGAGGAGGAAGGCCGGGTCGACCAGCCCGTTCGGGTGGTTGAGGACGAACAGGCACGCGCCCTCGCGCGGCACGCGGCCGCGGCCGACCACCTCGATGCGCCGGAAGAAGACGCGCAGCGCGAAGTGCAGCACGACCTTGATGACACGCCTCAGCAAGCCCTTTGAGCAAGCCCCCCGCGCGGAAGATGAAAAGCCCGGCGCGAGGCCCCGCGTGGGGCACCCGCTCCGGGCTCCATTGTACTAAAGACCGCGGCGCGCGCGGCGGCCTGAAAACGCGGCGCGGCCGCTAACGGCTCAGGATGCCGCCGACGTTCGAGCCGAACCAGTCGCGGCTGGTGTAGTCGGTCAGCGTCAGGGCCAGCAGGATGAGCAGCCAGAAGAACATCGACGCGACGATGACCCAGATGAGCCGCGAGCTGTAGCGGACGTGCATGAA
>DASVSK010000230.1:0-2266 GCA_036388135.1 Pyrinomonadaceae bacterium
CCGCTACTCTCCCAGCTTTAGGAAGGCGGCGCGGTCGAACACAATCGACGGCCGCCCGAGTTTTTACGGAGACGTCGCCGAACCTTGACCGCGCCCGCCGCCAGCACCGCCGCGAACGCCGCCGTCGAGCCCGGACTCCTGAGCGGGCGGGTTGCACGCACGACGGGCCGCGCCGCCGTCGTCTTCGCGCTCTCGCTCTTCGTCCTCTCGGGGCTGGCGCTGCGCGCCTACCGGCTCGGGGCCGAGAGCCTGAGCGAGGATGAGCTGAACAAGGTGCGCGCCGTGGCCGAGTACCGCGAGCGCGGGCTGACGCCGGCCAACGGCGAGCACCCCTTCCTGATGAAGGCGCTGCTCGCGGCCAGCATCGTCGCCGCCGAGGGATGGAACTCGACCTCCGCCGCGCGCTCGAACCCGCAACTCCGGGTCTCGACCGAGGCGGCGGCGCGCACGCCCGGCGCGCTCCTCGGCGCGCTCACCGCCCTCCTCCTCTTCCTCGTCGCCAGGGAGCTTTTCGGCACCGAGGTCGGGCTCGTCGCCGCCGCGCTCTGGGCCTTCGACCCGGCGGCCGTCGGCTTCAACCGCATCGCCAAGGAGGACTCCTTCCTCGTCTTCTTCTTCCTGCTCGCCAACGTCTTCTGGCTGCGCGGGCAGAAGGCGGCCGAGGAGGGGCGGCGCAGGCCCGAGCCCTTCTACTGGGCGACGGCCGCCGCGTTCGGCGCGATGATGGCGTCGAAGTACGTCCCGCACTTCCTCGCCATCAGCGGCGCTTACTACTACGCCTTCCAGGGCGTGCCCGCCACGCGCTGGCGGATGGGCAAGCGCAAGTGGCTCGCCTTCTTCGCCGTGATGGGCGTCGCCTTCGTCATCTGCAACCCGACGATACTGCTGCCCGGCACCTGGCACGAGATGCGAACCTTCGCGGGCGAGAAGCGCATCGGCCACGACTCTTACGAGTTCCTCGGGCACCTCTACCGCAACCAGATGACGCTGTGGCTCCGCGGCTCGCCGTGGTACTTCTACTACGTCTTCATGGGCGTCAAGCTCCCGGTGGCCGTCCTCGCGGGCTTCCTCGTCGGGCTCCCGCTGCTCTTCCGCCGGAGCCTCGGCGACGGGCGCTACTTCGTCCTCTTCTGGCTCTTCTTCTGGTTCTTCCCCTTCACGTTCATGGGCGGGAAGTTCACGCGCTACTTCACCTTCGCGCTGCCGGCCGTGCTGCTGACCTCGGCCGTCGGCGTCCACTACGCCGCCGGGCTCCTCGGCCGACTGCTGTCGCGCGGGGCGGGGCCCGCCGACGCGCGAGCGGGCTACGCACGCGCGGGGCTGGCGCTCGTCGTGGCGGCCCTCTCGCTCTACGGCGCGGCGAGCGCCGCCCCGCACTACAGGCTCTACACCAACGCCCTCGGCGGGGGGCGCGACCGCGCCGGGAGCTACTTCCCGCACGACGAGTTCTACGACGCGAGCGCGGGCGACGTGGCCGCGGCGGTCGCGCGTCTCGCCCCCGCGGGCGCGCGCGTGGCGAGCGAGACGCCCGAGCTTCTCGCCTATTACGTGCGACTCGCGGGGCGCGAAGACCTGCGCTCGGTCTCGCTCTCCGACCGCGCGGCGCTCGGCGAGTTCCGCCCCGGCGACCTTGTCGTCGTCGCGCGCGGCCGACGTTATTTGAGCAACGAGGCGATAACGGCGCGGCTCGGCGCGGCGTCTCAACCTGCGGCCGTCCTGTCGCTCGGCGGCGTGCCCTCGGCGCGCGTCTACTCCCTCGACGCGGCTTCGGCGGGGCTTCTGTCCGGGGCGTCGGGCCGCTAGTGCGCGAAGTTCGGGGGCAACAATGTCGGAGCGAGCAGGCATCGCACGTGGCGGCGAAAAGGCGAACGGGGCTCGACGAGGTGTGCGGGCAAGGGCGGCAGGTCGTGGGAAATACGCGCCGGTTCGTGTAGATTGATAGCGCCGGTGGAACGTCGGTTGCTCTCCCAGGGCTGCGAGGCTTTGTGAGACTCGCCCGCGCCGCACGGACGGCTCTCGGAGGGGGCGGCGGGGCGCAGTCTTCCCGCTCCTACAGGAGCCTTCCGGCGATACAAAAGGAATGTTTGAGGACATGAAGCTCGTTCCCCGGAAACAACAGGCGGGCAGGTCTCTGGCCTTCGCGCTGGCCCTCTCTGTCCTCGCCGCCGCGCTGCCGCAGGGCTCGGCGCGCGCGCAGATAGCGCCCGCCCTCAAGAGCGAAGACACGCTCCCGCGCCGCGCCGCGGGCCCCTCGCCCTTCCGCATC
>DASVSK010000231.1:0-2334 GCA_036388135.1 Pyrinomonadaceae bacterium
CGATGGTCTGCTGGTTGTTGGCGGCCTCGTCGTCGACGGGCTGCTGGCTCCCGCCCGGCGCGGCCGCGGCGGCCTGCGCGCCCCCGCCGGCGGCGGGCGCGGCGGTCGGGATGGGCACGTTCGGCGCGGGCGTCACCCCCGCCCCGGCGGGCGCGTCGGCCCCGGCCGCGGGCGACGAGGCGGACTTCAGCACGGCGGTCGAGGCCCACTTGATGTGGCGGACGAGCGCCTCGGGGCTGTTGGCCGCGAGCGGCTTAAGCTCGGAGTTGCCGATGAACCTTTGCAGGACGTCGTCGTCGGCGTCGCGGCCGATGGAGATGGCGATGCGGACGGCCTTCTTGCCCCACGGCTGTTCCATCAGCGCCTTGAGGCCGGCCTCGAAGTCGTCGGTCGGCTGCCCGTCGGAGACGAGGACGAGCACGGGCGGCAGGGCGCGCTCGCTCATCGGCGGCATCTTGAGCTGTTCGGCGACGAGCTGGAGCGCCTTGCCCATGTCGGTCTCGCCCTCGGCGGCGAGGTCCGTCCAGGCGAAGTCGGCCACGGGCGTCGGCTGCGAGATGTGCCACTGCGCGCCGTTAGAGAATTTGACGGCGCGCACGAGCACCTGCGCGTTCGGGTTGTCCTCGGCGACCTTCCGCATGTGCGGGATGGCCTCGCGGATGGCCGTGTTGAGCGCCTGTATCTTCCCGTCCTGCTCCATCGAGCCGGAGCTGTCGGCAACCCAGATGAAGTGAAGCGGCCTCGACGCTAGTTCGCCGCCCGGTCGTCTGCTCATATTTCAGTTCTCCTTTTTCCTTCTCGAAAATCATTCCGGGCGGGACACCGCCCCGCCACATTAAGACGCCTCGGCCGGCGCAAAAACCCGTGCCCGACGCGGCGGGCGGGGGACGACTCTGAAACGCTCTATCGAAGGGGAATGAAAATCAATATACCAGACCGAAGCCCGCGACGCCTTTGTCGCACGCGCCGCTCAACGTGTCTGTACGGGCGGCGGCTCAAGGTTCCTCTGCTCTTCGCGCAGGAGGTTCAGGACCAGAGGCCCGCCCGCGAACAGCAGCGCCGATAAAAGTATGAGCACGAGACAGCCGACGAGACACCCGCGCCAGCGTCCGCGCCCCGGCCGGGGGTCGGCCGAAGGCGTTTGCAAACGGCCCGCGTTAGCCGCCCACGGCGACACGGGCGCGTGCGGAGAAGGCGCGAGGGAAGACTGCGGCGGCGGCGTCTGCCGCGCGGCGACCGTCGGGCCGCCCTGCGCGCCCGGCCGCGGGGCCGCGGGCGGCGACGGCCGCGCACCCGTCGGCCTTACGGCCGGGGGCGTCCGAGTCGGTTGGGGCGGTTGGGTCGTCGGCGGCGGAAGAGGAGGAGGAGTCCGGCTCCTCTGGGCGGGCGTGGGCGGCGGGCTCTGTTGCGTGCGCGGCGGCTCGGCGGGCGTGCGCGGCTCGGCTTCGACGCGCGGGGCGGCGTCTGCGGCGCGCCGCCTCTCCCCCTCTTTCAGCTCCTCGTCGGAAACCACGCCGAGCGCCAGCGCCCACGAACCGACGGCCCAGCGGGCAGCCTCTTCCGTCAGCGCGAGATGCTCTTCGAGACGCCTCGCCAGCCGCGTCAGCAGCAACTCGTGCGGCACGGAGTTTCGCGCCGCCAGCAGGTCGAGCGGCACGCGCTCTCGCAGCGCGCCCACGAGGATGTTTATCTCCCGCCGGTGCTCGCCGCACAGGTCGCGCAGCAGCCCCTCGCAGCGGCGCGCGTCGCTGCACAGACCCGGCCCGTGCCTGTCTATCAACCCGCGAAGCGTGCGGCGCGGCGCGTCATTCATAAACCCGTCATCACCTGCGCCGCCTCAGAAACATGAACGCCGGCAGAACCGACACGAGCAGTCCCGGCCCGCACGGCCGGAGGAACCAGACCGCCGCCCTCGCCGCCCCGCACACGGTCACCACACACGACGTTTGCAGGCAGGCCGGCATGAGAAAGGCGAACGGCATGTGTTTCATAACC
This sequence comes from Pyrinomonadaceae bacterium, assembly GCA_036388135.1. Taxonomy (GTDB): domain Bacteria; phylum Acidobacteriota; class Blastocatellia; order Pyrinomonadales; family Pyrinomonadaceae; genus QHXN01. Next base: position 1,996 of record DASVSK010000231.1, read on the forward strand.
TGACGCCCCCTCGCCTTCAGCCGAACAGCCAGCTCAACAGGCTCAGCAGCAGACTCAGAACGACCGAAAGCAGCAGCATGGAGGTGAGCGGGGCGTAAACCCTCGTGCCCCGGCCGCTGTAACGTATGTCGCCGGGCAGACGCCCGAATCCGGACAGCCGCCCCTTCAAGGCCAACAGCCCCAACACGGCCAACCCGACCCCCGCCAGGACGAACCACCAGCTTGCCCCGAAACCCATAGCACACTCCCCGTACACACTTCGACCCTGTCAGCCACTCGAAGCAACTGCCGCGCCATAAACGCCGCCCGCGCCTCTTCCGCCCGCCCCGCGCGCGACGG
>DASVSK010000232.1:0-4776 GCA_036388135.1 Pyrinomonadaceae bacterium
TCTTTGACGGAGGTAGTGAACGCTTCAGGATATGAGGCGTGCTTGTCAGTACCGATAGTAAAAGGGAGGCGACGGTGGTCGGCCCTCATCAGTTTCTTGAAGAACCTTTTTGCTGCGGAAATATCGCGTCTGGCGCTGAGCATGAACTCGACCGTATCACCTGCTGAATCGACAGCCCGATACAGTACTTCCATTCAGTGCCGACCTTCACGTACGTCTCATCCAGCCGGTATGATGTCCCGCTCATCTTTAGATGCTGACGCATTCTCTTATTGATCTCGGGCGCGTACTTTTGCACCCAGCGAAAGATGGTGACGTGATCCACAGTGAGGCCGCGCTCCCGCATCATCTCTTCCAGATCTCGGTAAGAGAGTGAGTAGCGGCAATACCACCTGACGCAGAGTAGGATGACGTCGGGCGCGTAGTGACGCCACTTGAAAGGAGAGGATGAGCGCTCGCTTCATGAAGTGTCCTGCTAAGACTTGTTAGAAGAGCGTGAGGAGCCGATTATAAACGAGAGGCAATTCTTGCAACAGAACCGATATTTGGCTTAATAGGCGTCGCCGATAAGAACGAAGCCGGCCCAGTAAAATGGGTGAGCGTGCCGTTCGCTGGAGATCAGCTTGAGGGCCGCCTCGCGTAACGCCGCCGCCTTCGATGGGGGCCGGGAGGCTGGCGCTTTGGGGTCGCCCGCGCCGGCCTTGAGATGGCGGTAAAACCATAACATCAACTCGGTCGTGCCGGCGGAATCTACCTTCCATTGACTGACGAGTGTCGTCGGACTGCCGGCGACGAAAAATCCCCACGAGAGGCCGACCATTCCCTCCCCCGGCCTCACGCTCCCGCGCGCAGTCTCGCAGGCCGAAAGCACGACCAAGTCGGCGTTCAAATTCAGGTTCATCAGCTCCCACGTCTCCAGCAGCCCGTCCTCCCCGGCCTCCTTCTCCCCCTGAGACAGCGCGATGTGCGAATACATGGGGCTGGCGTCATTCAATACGCCGTGGGCGGCGAGGTGGAGAATCCGGTACTTTCCGGCTTCGGCTTTGAAGCGGTCTTCGCGCGCCTCCGCGCCCGTGTACACCTTGCTGTTCGCCGCGCCGTACATCTGCCCCAGCGTCCTGACCTGACGCTCGGCCTCGGGAAGCGCGCCCGAGGTCGCCGACATCATCCCTCCCGGCCCCGCCTTGACTGCGCTCCCCACGGGCAGAGGGTTGCCTAAGGCCAACAGCTCCCCCGCGGGCGACGGCTGTGCCGCCCGCCCGCGCCGCCTCAGGACGACCGCGCGGAGCACGCTCAGAGACGGCGCGTACGAGATGGCGTGCTCCTCCAGCGCGTAGCGGCCTACGGGAGACTGGAGGGACTGAAATGGTAGCTCCCACAAAGTCTCGTCGGGGACGATGACGAGCGCCGTCTTCCCTTGAAGCTGCGCGCGCGCCGGAGCCAGAAGGAGGTCGTAGAGGGCGCGCGCCACGCCGCCGAACAGAAGGTCGCGCCCCGCGAGTTGGCGTCGGAAGCGCCCGACGCGGTCGGTCAGCTCCCGTCGTTTTACGTTCAGTGTGTAGACCTTCAGCGTGGGGGCCGCCGCCCGCCCCCCGTTGGTAACGACGAAGAGGAATGTCTGCTGGTCACCGACCACGTACTCGACGAGGGCCGTATCGGGGCGATTGAGCAGGTCGTTCAACTGCCTCACGGACGACTGCGGCGCTTCGCCCCTCTGCAACCTCAGCTCGGGGTGGAGTGAGTAAAGGGCGCTGGTGTATGAGTCGAGGTCGAGGCGCGCCCTGTCGAGCCGGCCGTTCAGTGCAGCCAGTCGGGCGGCGTCCGGGCGCGCCAGCGCCGCCTCGCGCTGCGCCTGAGCGTTGAGCGCGGACAGCTCGCGGCGGAGCGTTCTTTCGCGCGACTGCTCGGCCGTCGTCAACGCCTTGTTGATGTTGCTGCGGCCCGCGCGCAGCACGTCCAACAGTATCCGCGCCTTGGCCCGCTCGGCGTACGCCAGTGCTTCTTCCGGACGATTCCGTGCGACGAGCAGCGCCACCATCTCGGCGTAGGGTGAGATTTTATCGGCGAAGAAATACTGGCCCTCCTGCTCACCACCGGAGGCACGTGCCCGCACGAACTCAATCGTCCCGATGGCTTCGTCGAGAGCGGCGCGCGCCTCGCCCGCGTGGCCGAGCGCTCGGTGTGCGCGGCCCTCGACGGCGCGCGCCTGCCAGAAGCCGCCCAGGTAGCCTATCTGCCGGGCGAGCGAGGCGGCGCGGGAGGCCGTCTCCAGAGCCTTCTCGCGCGCGCCCTGCGTCTCGTAAGCGAGGCCGAGCCTGTTCAGCGTGTCGACGCTACGCTCCTTATCGCCCGCCTCCTCTTCCAGCGCCAGCGCCCTTCCGTAGAACCGCAGGGCCGAGGCCGCGTCGCCCTGCGACAGGAGCACGTTGCCGAGGTTGTGCAACGTCCGCGCGATGCGCGGCTTGTTGCCTAACGCCTCGCGCAGCGAGAGGCTGCGCCGTAAATTCTCCAGCGCCAGGTCGTAGCGGCCGGTCAGGCGGTAGCCGTCGCCGAGAGCGCTGAGGACGGTGGCGACGCCTTCCTTGTCGCCCAGAGCCTCGCGGAGCGCGAGGCTCTTCTGAAAGTAATCGACCGACAGGGCGTAGTTTCCCTGAAGCTGGTGTATGTCACCGATGTTCAGCATCGTGATCGACATCCCGAGCTTGTCGCCGACCGCGGCGCGCAGGTCGTAGCTGCGCTGGTAATGCTCCAGCGCACGCGCGTAGTCGCCCCACGATTTGTAGACGATGCCGATGTTGTTGAGGGCGACGCCGACTCTGATTTTGTTCCCCTGCGCCTCGGCGACGCGCAGGCTCTGTTGGTAGAAATCAAGTGCGAGGTCGTACTCGCCCCGCTCGCGGTGGACCGCGCCGATGCCGTTGAGCGCGCCGGCGGCGGTGTCCTTGTCGTCCGAGCCTTCGAGCAGCTTCAGGGCGGAACGGAAGGAGGCGAGCGCCGCTTCGTGCTCGCCCTGAAAGTAACGGAGGACGCCGACGCTCGACAGCGTCCGCGCCAGCCCGGCGGGCCGTCCCAACGCCTCCCAGCGTTTAATGCTCTCCTCGTAAGACGCCAGCGCCTTCGTGTAATCGCCCTGTGAGCGGTAGACGCCCCCGATGTTGGAGAGCGTCTGCGCGACCCCCTCCGCGTCGTCGAGCTTTAGCGCGACACTCAAGGCCGCCTGGTGCGCGGCGAGCGCCCGCGGGTAGTCGCCGTCGGCCCTGAACTTCTCGCCGCGGGCACCGAGCGACCTGCGCAAGTCGGCCGTCACCAGTTCTGGGCTCGCCAGGAGCAGCCTTTCGCGCTCGCCCTCCGACCCTGAGGCCACGAGCGCGCCCGCCAGTTCTTCAACGGCCGCGTTCTGCGCCGCGCCGGGCGTCGCCATCGGCGGCGTCTGTTGCACGGCCGAGCCGGACGACGCGAGCAGGCACAGAGCGGCGACGACCGCTAGAGTTCGGCGTAGATGAGCATAGGGCATGAGGCGGGTCTCCTGTTGAAAGCAGGAGGATTTTATGTTTCGGTTTCGGTGTTTGCAACGGCGGGCTCCAGGGCTCATCACCAGGGACGACAAGTTTATTCGACGGGCGGAAACGTCGTCCGACAAATGGAAAAGTCTGACTTTGTGGAGGGCGTCGGTTATAGTCCCGGCAAACTCTGCGCGGGCCGGGGGATGGAGACCACACGGGTTGACGAGCTGCTGCTGCCTTTCATCAACGCCTCGAACGAGGCGGAGGCGGAGCGTCAACTATCTCGACTCCTGACGGAGCACGCCGAGCCGACCGTGTCGCGCATCATCAGGTATAAGGCCGGCGGCGCGGGCGCGCCCTCGCGCCGCGGCGACGAGTTCGCAAAGGCCGAGGACGTGCGCGGCGAGGTGATGCTGCAACTCGTCGTGCGCCTCCGTAACTTCCGCGCCGACCACTCGACGCGCCCCATCGCCGACTTCAACGCTTACGTCGCCGTCACGGCCTACAACGCTTACGACCGGCACGTCAGCCGGCTCTACCCGCAGCGCCGACGCCTGAAGAACGGCCTGCGGTACCTGCTGACGCACCGCGGCGGCTTCGCCCTCTGGCAGACGACAGACGGGGCGTGGGTCGGAGGCTTTGAACACTGGCGGCCGGGCGCGGGCGTCGAGGCGCGGCACGCGGCGGAAGGCGCGGACGTCTCCGCCTTCGGCGGTCTCCAACATCTGCGTGAAGACCCGAGGGCCTTCGCCCGCGGCGCGAGCGAGGAACGCCTCTGGCACGACCGGGAGCACGCCTACGAGTTGTTGAGCGCCGTCTTCGACTGGGCGGGCGTGCCCGTCGATCTCGACCTGCTGACCGGCGTCGTGGCCGACTGGTGGAACGTGACGGACGAACAGGTCGAACTCGACGCCGGGCAAGATTCAGGCGGGGGCGACGGCGAGGCGGTGCAGGTGGCGTCCGGTCAGCCGGCGGCCACTGTCGAGGTCGAAAGCCGCATGTATCTCAAGCGGCTGTGGGACGAAATCGTCCTGCTGCCGCCGCGCCAGCGCGCCGCACTGCTCCTGAACCTCCGCGACGAGGGCGGGCGCGGCATCGTCGACCTCTGGATCATCGTCGGGGTTGTCACGCCCGAGGCGTTGGCCGAGGCGTTGAACCTCGGCGCGCGCGCGTTCGCCGAGCTGTGGAAGGAGTTGCCGCTCGACGACAACCGGATCGCGGCCCGCCTCGGGTTGACGCGCCAGCAGGTCATCAACCTGCGCAAGTCTGCGCG
>DASVSK010000233.1:0-5224 GCA_036388135.1 Pyrinomonadaceae bacterium
CTCTCCTGAACGTCTACCGTCCACGGATGTTTGTCATCATCGGCCGTCAAGGAGTGGAGAGCCCTACTGTCGCTCGCGCGGTCGAGGCCGACGTGCCCGACATCTGTTTGCGCACCTACGACGACGTACTGAGGCGTGCCAAGTGGAAGTTGGAGAAGATGAAGGGGCGCGCTAAATAGACTCTTGGCGCGCCCGCACGGGCGGGGGTTATTTTCCCCGGCGCTCTAAGGCAAAAACCAACATCTTGACGAAGTTGCGCGGACGGTTTCGTATGAGAGCATACTGGGAAGAGACTCAACAGCACGGCATCCGGATGCAGCCGTGGACTGAAGCGGAGCACGATCCGAGCGCCAAGTACTACAACCTCAGGGAACACCCGGAGCTAACGGAGACCTCCCTCGAGGAGTTCATCGGTTTAGCCCATTACGAGTCGGTGCAAAGATTCTTCGCACTGCTGCGGTGGATGAATGGGCCTGATTCTCCCTACGAGACCACCGATTCCAGGATGGGGCAGCCGCAAGCCAACGGGCAACGTGACTTGGCCGACAAGACCCTCGTCAGGGACGGAGGCCTGATCTTCTTCTTCCGGGACCTCGAGCTGAATTTATCGACCGACTCTGGCAGGTGGGACAGGGCGCTCAGGCGCGGCTTTGTTGACCAGGACGGCGTCAAGCCAGCCGTAAACGAGAACCTCAGACGGTTCGCCGGGCATCTCGTCGACGAACTGAGAACGGTCAACACAGACTCCCTGAACGACTGCATCGGCATTGAGTTCATGCCGACGCTGTATACCGAGGCGCCGGTCGCGGACTCAATGAAGATGGGCAATGCGTTCGTCGTCAGATTCTGGCTCTGGGGCGACACGGATGACGAGATCATGGGCACCTTCACCCGAACCGTTGAGGCCCTATCCACTTGCCTTCAGAAGCTGGCGCCGGAGGTGCTTCAGATGCGGGCCGCCCATAACGTTATGGGTGAAGAGTGAAGAGGCCGACACGCGTTCGCTATTCGTTCTTCTGCATTTCAAAATCAACCCGACCCCAATATCTTGCGCTGTGCCTTTGCCGCGCAAACCTCTCGACTTCTCAAACGCCACAAGATGAGGTATGAGGCGCCGGGGTGAGCAGTATCATTTCATCGGCGATGCACATAAGTTCCGTTATAGGACGCGGGCTGTATCCGGGCTTGACAGTGACCGGCCGTCACGCTGGCGCGGCCTCTGCCTCCTGCTTCGCCAGCCCAATGCGCACGTCGAGGTTGCCGCGGTCGGCGTCGAGCATGGTGCAGGAGATCTCTACCGACATCTCGTGAGCCACGCCCTTCATCGTCCACTCGGCCAAGCTCGGGTCGACCTCCCGCGCAGCCTCCATCGACAGCCTGACGGCCTCCTCCTTCGAGCGGGCCTCGATGAGGTAGGGCCAGGCGCGCGTTATCGTTGACGTCGTGACCCTTTCGTCGCCCTGGTCGCTGACACATACATCCTCACGCTCCGCGAGGATGGCGACCAGAAAGAAACGGCAGCCGCGCCCTTGATTGATGATGACCTCTCGCATCGTCCCTTCACCTCTCTTACTTCCGCCGGCAGATGGTCTCCAGCAGGATCTTGCTGAGCAGGTCGCCGCGCCTGTCGAGGTCGTCCCATGCGGCGCCTACTACGGCGTCCCGGAACTCCTGCGACCGGGCCACGGTGATGAAGGCGCGCGTGATGTCCTCTTTGCCGAGGAGGACGTTGACGACCACCTCACTCGACACAGACCCGCCCCTGGAGGCCGCCATCGAGCGCCCTGCCCCCGGCGCGGTCGCCACGCTGCCGCCCTCAGCGAGCCCCCTGCCCTTCGAAGCGCGCAGACGGTCGAGCCTCTCCACCCCGACGTTGCGAGTGGTCTCGGCGTCGAGCACGTATTCGCTGTCGCTGATGCGCGCGTGACGGCGCGCCGCGGGGAAGTAGGCCATGATTGAATCGCTCTTCGGCGTGCCGGGGCCGCGCACGTAGCCGAGCGGGTTATTAACGTAAGCGCGGCGCGCGAAGCCTGAGAGCGCGCCCCCGTCGGCGTAGGCGACGCCGCCTCCTTGGCTGAAGGTCGGCACGAAGGACTCGGTGAACGCGCGCGCCTTCTCACCTTCGGCGACGCGCTGGTCCACGATCCGTTTCAACGGAAGGAAGTCGTTGGTCCACTGGAGCTGCGCATGCCGCTTTGTCTTGCCGTCGCGAATCTGGGCGATCTGCTGCTGGTAGTTCTGCTCGATCTGACGCCACTCCTGATTCGCCTGCGAGGGCGTCAGGTCGCGGGCCCTGCCAATCAAATCCCAGATAGCCTGACCGGTGTCGTTCGAGATGGCGTTGCGCGTAGTCTCGTCGGCCCGCCTCTGGCGCTGCCTCCCCAGGAGAACCCCGCCGACGAGCAACGCCCCGCCGACAATGGCCGTGATCGGATTACTGAACAGGGGTCCGAGAAACCCCAGGCCGCTTAGCGCGCCGCCCGCCCCAATAGCAGTGGGCGCGCCCGTCAGGCCGATGCCCGCCAGAAGCCCCCCGCCCGTGCCGAGGATCCCGGCGAGCCCTCCCGCCTGCGGCCCCGCGAGCGCGGAGACGAGCCCCCCGCCGAGCTGCATCCCCAGCAGCGGCGCGAGCGCGTTGAACTTCGTCGCGCCGAATCCGAAGGAGCTGGCCTTGCCGAGGCCAGCGAGAGCCGGCGCGTTGCCGAACTGGGCGGTGAACGCGGCCGGGTCAACCCAGGGCCCTGACCGTGACGAAAGGGCCGCGGGCACGCTGATTCCATCGCCGGCACCGGGCGATGATGAAGAGCCGCCCAGTCCGAAGAGCCTCTTCACGGTGCCGATGATCCCGCCGCCGCCACCGCCCGTCACGGCCGCCGCGGCCGGGCTCGGACCTCCGGCGAAGCCTCCCGTCAGGTAGGAGCCCCCGCGTCCGCTGCTCGCCGCGCCGCTGGAGGTGGTGCCCTGACCGCTCAGTGCTTTGAAGATGCGCGACTCGAACCAGTCCTGCGCCATCGAGACGGTCCAGCTCAGGAAGTCATCACGCAGGCCGCGCAGGCCGTCGCGCCACTGGCCGCGCAGCACGCTCTGGAGGACCCCGCCGAGCATCCCGGAGATGGTGCGCGCGAGCTGCGTCATGTCGCGCTCGATCTCCTTGCCGCTCGCCTTCACCAGCGGCGGCAGATCCGTGAAGGCGTCGCCGGTCTCCTTCGCGACGAGCTGTACGCTGGCCAGCACCTGAGGCACGACCGTCGTGGCCAACTCGGCCGTCTCCTGCTTGATCTCACCCGTCCCGCGCGTCGCGATCTCCACGGCGTGGCGCGCCTGCTCGGGGGTGATGTTGAGGAAGTTGCCGGCGCCCCCGCTCTGCAGGGATGCGAGCTGCTGCCGCTCCTCCTCGAGCCGCCGCGCCACCATGTCCTGAATCTTGAGCATGACGGCCCGGGAGATGTGGAACTCCTCGGCCATCATCGAAACGGTGTGCTGCCAGTCGGCTTGAGCGGCGACGGTCGTGCGGTCGCCGCCCGGCATGGACTTCTGAAGGGCGTACAGCTTCTCCGCGAAGCCGCGCGGGTTGAAGTCCTCGGCGAAGTAGCCAACCCCGCCCGTCAGGTCCCCGGACGCGGGGCGGTCCGGCACGTTGTGGCCGAGCGCGATGCCGGGCGTGTAGCCCTTGCCGACGAACTGACCGAAGAAGTCTTGGAGCGTAGGAAGGTTCTGGATGACGACGGGCACCGCCCCGCCCGCCGCTGCGCCGCCGAGTTGCTGCTGGTAACGTGCGATGAACTGCTCGGCGTTCAGCGGCTTCCTACCGGGCAACGTCGAGAGGGGCGAGCCTGCCCAAGGCTGTGAGGCCCGCAGCGCGCCGGTCAGGTCGCCGCTCAAGAGGGCAGGTATTCCGCCCTTCTCTCCGAAGAGGGCGAGCGCAGCAATCATCTGCTGGTTTACGTCGCTGAAGTTGTTAAGGCCGAGCGACGGCGCGAGTCGGTGCCAGTTGGTCTGGGTTATCTGCCAGTTACCCGCGGCCGTGCTCCAGCCCTTCGGCCCCATCATGCCCATGCCGATTGAGCCGGGGTGCTCGCGCAGCCCCTCGGGAAATTGACGCCCGCCCACGACGGTACGCGGCCCGCCGCCTTCCACCTGGCGCAGCACTTCAAACCAGGCGCGGATGCGCGGGTCTTGCGCGAGACGTTTAAAATACTCGGCAACGCTTTCGCCCTCACGCGTGGCACCTTGGACAAAACCCGTGAGGAGCGAAGCCCCGGCCTCGAAGCCGAGCCGCTGCATAACAGCCGACGGTGAATGCTGGTCCAGCCGGTCACGCCAGCCCTTCTCGAGCTGCCCGCCCGCCTCTGCGCCGGCGTCGTAGACCGCTTTCGCCCCCTGACGCACCCCGCCCGCGGCGCTGTTCACGGCGTCGAGCCCGAGCTGGCCGAGGTTGCCCGTCATGACGGCATTCAGCGTCTTCTCCATGCCGTCGAAGATGGCGCCCGTCGTCGCGCTGACGCCGCCGGCGATCCTCTCGGCCGCGCCCGTTTGAAGGAGTTGGTTGACCTTGCCGAGGAACTGCTTGTAACGCTCGAAGGCGCTCTGCGAGGCGATGCCAGCCGTGCGGTTGAGCGAGTCGCTGATGTTCGACTCCATGCCCGCGGCCGTCTCCTTGGCGATGCGCTCGGCCGTGCCGCCGAACTCGGCTTGCATCCCCCGGATGATGACCGCCACGGCCGTCTTCGCGTTCAGGAGCCCCTTCTGAGCCATCTCCTGCACGCGCCCCTGCTGCTCCTCGTCCGTGAGCGCGGCGAAGGCTTTGTCGGTCTTCGCGATTTCGGCCGCCAGGTACTTGTAGCCGTTAATCTGGCGCTCGGCGAGCTGCATCATCTCCTCGGCCGAGAGCTTGTTTTTGTAGAGCACCTGCGAGAGCGCGGTGCCAATGCCGTTGATAGACTCCTGCGCCTCGCCGCCCACCTTCCCCTGGAATGCCACGGCATCGGTGATGGCCGAGAGCGCCTGTAGCGCCTGGTCGGGTTTGAAGGCCGACATCAGGCGCTGAGTGCTCTCCAGGACCTGCCCCAGTTCCTGTGGCGCGCGCGCGGCGAAGCTCTCTATCTGGCGGAAGAAGTCTTCGGCCTCCTTACGCCCTTTCAGCTTGATCTCGAACCCGAGCAGCGTCTGCTCCTTGGTCTTGTTGTAGTCGAAGCCCGTCTTCACGGCACCGGTGATCTGGCTC
>DASVSK010000234.1:0-2829 GCA_036388135.1 Pyrinomonadaceae bacterium
TCTATCTCATCACGGGTTCGCAGGGCGAGCCGCGCGCCGTGCTGGCGCAACTGGCGTCGCAATCGTACAAGGGATTGAGCATCGAAGAGGGCGACACGGTCGTGCTCTCGGCGCGCATCATCCCCGGCAACGAGCGCTCCATCTCGCGCCTGATCGGCGAGATATACAAGCGCGGCGCGGCCATCATCGACGAGAAGCGCCGGCTCATCCACGTCAGCGGCCACGCCTCGCAGGAGGACATCCGCATCATGACCGAGGCCGTGCGCCCCAAGTTCGTCGTCCCCGTCCACGGCGAGTACCGCATGCTCTACCGCCACAAGGAGTTCCTCAAGAACCACTGCGACTTCCCCGAGGAGAACATCATCCTCATCGAGAACGACGACGTGCTGGAGCTTGAGGCCAACAGCGCGCGCGTCGTCGCCAAGCGCGAGGTCGGCCGCACCTTCATCGACGACTCGGGCTTCGAGGAGATCGACGGCGAGGTCGTCAAGGAGCGCCGCCAGCTCGCCTACGACGGCGTCATCACGCCCGTCGTCACCATCGACGAGGAGTCGGGCGAGATGGAGGGCGAGCCCGAGGTGGTCGCGCGCGGCGTGCTGGGGCTCGACGGCAACGGCGACTCCGCGGCGCTCATCAAGGACATGCAGCGCGTCGTCAGCGACACCGTGGGCAAGGCCACGCGCGACGAGCGCCGCGACTCGTCCGTCCTCAAGGAGCGCGTCCGGCTCGACCTCAAGCGCTTCATCCAGAAGCAGACCGGCGCGCGACCCGTCATCGTGCCCGTCGTCGTGCAAATCTGAAAAGCAGTAGACAGTAGTTAGTAGACAGTAGTCAGTAGGCTCCGCCGGGCGGGCGCTGACTCTGACGACCGACGGATTCACCGGCAACGGTTTTTCTACTGTCTACTGTCTACTGCCTACTGCCTACTTCTCTTATGACTGACGCCGCGGAACTCCTGCGCCGGGCCAGGGTGGAGGTCGCGCCCGAGACATTCGCCCTCGTTGGCCTGCGTCACGAGGACTGGGCGCGGCTGCTGGAAAACCCCGAGCTGAGCCCGCGCGCCGAGTCGAACTTCTTCCTGATGCGCGACCCCTTCGAGGTCACGCTGCTCGTCGAGGAGTCGGACTGGCGCGCGATGCGACACGCGGCGCGCGACGCGCGGGTCGAGTCGGGCTTCCGGCTCGTCACGCTCGGCGTCGAGCTGCCCTGGGACGTGGTCGGCTTCCTCGCGCACGTGACCGAGATACTGGCGGCCGCGGGCGTCCCCGCCGGGGCGCTCTCCGCCTTCTCGCGCGACCACCTGCTCATCAAACAGGAAGATTTGGGGACGGCGCTGCGCGCGCTCGGCGAGCACGTGGCGGAACTCTGTTAAGGGCCGAGAGGCTGACCTCCGAACGCTTCAAATGAAATACGACTGGACTCAGAAGGTCGTCCTCATCACCGGCGCGTCGTCCGGCATCGGGCAGGCGCTGGCGGTCGAGCTGGGGAGGCGCGGCGCGCGGCTCGGGCTGACGGCGCGGCGCGCGGAGGAGCTGCTGCGCGTGGCCGACGAGGTCGGGCGCGCGGGCGGCGAGGCGATGGCGCTGCCGGCCGACGTGCGCGACCCGGAGGCTCTGAAGGAGGCGGCCGCGCGCGTCCGCGAACGCTGGGGGCGCATCGACGTGCTCGTCGCCAACGCGGGGATGAGCACCACGACCGCCGGGACGCAGCTCAACGCGGGCGAGGCCGGCGACGTCATCTCCATCAACGTCCTCGGCGTCGTCAACAGCGTCGCGGCGGTGCTGCCCCACATGCTTGAGCGCGGCGCGGGGCACCTCGTCGCCATCTCCAGCCTCGCCTCCTACCGCGGGATGCCGAAGTCGGGCGCGTACAGCGCGAGCAAGGCCGCGGTCTCGACCTTCTTCGAGAGCCTCCGCGTAGACCTGCGCAAGAGCCGGATAGACGTGACGGTCATCCACCCCGGCTTCATACGCACGCCGATGACGGCGAACCGCAAGAAGAAGCTGCCCTTCCTGCTCGAACCGGGCGACGCCGCCTGCCGCATCATCAGGGCCGTCGAGCGCCGCGCGCGCACCTACGCCTTCCCCTGGCAGCTCGCCTCGCTCGTCCGCGTCATCAGGCACATCCCCGGCCGGCTCTACGACCGGCTCGCCTCCAACTCCAACTTCCGCGAATAAAGGGAATTTTTCAAGTAGACGGTAGACAGCAGTCATTAGGCTCCGCCCTGCTGACGCTGACACCCGGACGGCTCGACGGCAACCGTTTTTCTACTGACTACTGACTACTGCCTACTGACTACTGTCCACTAAGAATCGAAGATTCGCATGAACATCATTCAGGCCATCATCCTCGGCGTCGTGCAGGGGCTCACCGAGTTCATCCCCGTCAGCTCGACGGCGCACCTGATCTTCGCGACGCGGCTGACGGGGCTCTCGCAGACGCTCGCGGCCGAGCAGCAGACGGCCGTCATCGCCGTCATCCAGTTGGGGACGCTCGCCGCCGTCTTCGTCTACTTCGCGCGCGACAGCTGGGCCATCTGCTACGCGTTCGTGCGCGACCACCTGCTGCTGCTGCGCGGGAAGACGCCGCCGGGCGTCGAAGGGCGCGGGGGGCTCTGGTCGCGTCTGTCGCCGGAGGCGAAACTCGGCTGGCTCATCTTCCTGGGCTCGCTCCCCATCGGCGTCGTCGGGCTCATCTTCAAGGAGCAGATCGAGGGGACGTTCACCAAGAACCTGTGGGTCATCGCGACGATGATGGTCGTCGTCGCGCTGCTGCTGCTCGTCGCGGAGAAGGTCGGGTCGCGCCGGCGCGAGATGGGCGAGCTGGGGC
>DASVSK010000235.1:0-2179 GCA_036388135.1 Pyrinomonadaceae bacterium
CGACGCCTCGGTCAGCCCGTAGCCTTCGAGGATGGTGAAGCCGAGGCCGTGCATGTCGCGCTTTATCTTCTCGTTTAAGGCCGAGCCGCCGCTGATGAGGTAGCGAATCTGCCCGCCGAGGCCGGCGTGTATCGGGCGGAAGAGGACGGAGCCGAGGTTGAGGGGCGTCCTGTCGCGCAGGCGGCTGTTGAACTTGATGAGCGCCTCGGCGGCCGAGCCGACCCACTCGCCCCGCTCGCGCAGGCGCGACATGATGCGGCGGTGGAGCAGCTCCCACAGCGCCGGGACGCCGACCATGCCGGTGACGTGGCCGTTCTTGATGGCGCGCGCCAGCTCGTCGCCGTTCAGGTCGGCGAGGTACGTGATCTGCGTGCCGCGGCTGAAGGGCGTCAGGAAGCCGGTCGAGAACTCGAACGTGTGGTAGAGCGGGAGGACGGAGAGGACGCCGTCGCCCGTGTCCACCTCGAAGACCGACGAGAGCATCGAGACCATGTTCGTCAGGTTCTTGTGCGAGAGCATGACGCCCTTCGGCTGCCCCGTCGTCCCCGAGGTGAAGATGAGCGACGCGACCGTGTTCGGCGAGACCTTCGGCGGCAGCAGCGCGACGCGCTCGTCCTCCGACGCCTCGTCGGTCAGCTCGAAGATTTCGGCGTAGCGCCAGAGGCTCGTCTCCAGCCCGGCCTCGGCCAGCTTCTCGCGGAGGTCGGGGTGCTCGGCGTCGGCGCGCTCGCCGAGGATGATGCCGGTCGCGCCGCTGGCGCGGGTGAAGTTGATAAGCTCGTCGGTCTTGCTCTCGGGGTCGACGGGGACGCAGGTAGCGCCCGCCTTCAGGACGCCGAAGTAGCCGATGCCCCACTCGGGCGCGTTGTGGCTGACGAGCAGGACGCGGTCGGCGGGCCTGACACCGCGCGAGGCGAAGAAGGCGGCGGCGCGCGTCGCCAGCTCCTGGACGTCGGCGTAGGTGTACTGCTCGCGCTCGCCGTCGCGCTCGATGCGCATGGCGACGCGCGTGGAGAAGCGCTTGGCCGAGGTCTCGAATAGTTCGAGCAGGTCGCGGTAGGTGTAGACGCGCTTGGGCTGCGCGCGCATGTCCTCTTCGAGCGTCGGGAAGACCCACTTCTTCAGGCCGGGGAAGTGGACGTTCATCCAGTAGTCGTACCAGTCGAACGTCTCGGGGTCCCAGCGCAGCAGCGCGCGCTCCTCCTCGCGCACCCCGGCGAAGAGCGAGCGCACGTTGTCGGCGCGGAAGATGTAGGCGTTCTCGATCATGAAGGGGCGGAACATGTCGAACGCCTCTTTGGTCTCGCGCGTGACCTCCTCGACGCGCTCGACCGTGGCCTTCGCGCGGTCGACGATGTCCGTAAACCTGCCGCCGCCCCAGCGCGGCCGCACGCGGTCTAAGAGCCCCTGCGCCCTCTTCGCCGCAGCGTTGACCATCGGCGTCGACATCGCGTCGAAGCGCGCGGGCGTCACGGGCTTGTTCTCCATCCGCGCCATCACCTCGTTGAGGAGGCGGAAGCCCGAGTCCTTCTCCTGAAAGTGCCTGCGCTTGCAGAGGCCGACGAGGCTCACGATGCGCTCCATCGTGTTGGGGTTGGCGTCGCCGGTGGCCGCCTGGTAGACGAGCCGCGGCTCGCCCGCCATCGCCTCGGCCGCGACGCCGAGCATCACGGCCGCCACCTGGTCGACCGGCGTGATGTCGAGGATGAGCTTGTCGTTGACGGGAATCTGCTGCTGCCCCTTGAGCGCGATGAAGATGAGCGGCGCGGTCGTCGTGAAGCCCTCGTTCCAGCCGGGGAACGGGTAGTCCTTCGCCGACTCGACGATGGAGGGGCGGACGATGGAGCGGACGATGTCCGTCTCGGCCGCGACGAGTTGCTCGCCGAGGCTCTTGGTGTAGGTGTAGATGTTGGGCCAGCCCCAGAAGACCGCGCGCTCCGAGCCCAGCTCGGTCAGGCGCTCGCGCGTCCAGAGCTTCCGCTCGCGCGCGACGGCGAGCCCCATCTGGTCGAGGTCGTCGGGGTCGCGCCCCTCGTCGTAGAGGCGCTTGCGCGCAAGCTCGCGGAAGCGCGCGGCCTGGAGGGCGTCGCGCGCCTCCTCCTTGACGCGCTCGGCGAGGCGCGCGCAGTCGCGTATCTCCTGCTCGGCGCTGAACTCGACGCCGGGCAGCTCGTCCTTG
>DASVSK010000236.1:0-1643 GCA_036388135.1 Pyrinomonadaceae bacterium
CGGTCGCGCTCCGCGAGCTTGTGGAGGAGAGGCGCGAGAAGGACAAACAGCTCTAGCCGACCCCGGCCGCGAGTCTCGCCGGACAGCCACAGGAGCGCCGCCGCACGCCCGAAGCGCGTGCGCGCAAGCGCTCCTGTCGTGCGTTCGGCGCGCGTTTGTTCAAGAGGTCAACAAAGAAGAGTGGATGGTGAATAGTAAATGGTGAGCGGTGGCCGGGTGCCCGCGCCCGTGCCGCCTTTCGGGGCCGGCAAACGTCTTAGTCGCCATTTACTACTCACTATTCACCATTACTAGGAGAACTTATGGCCGCCATCAAACAGAGCGTCGCGCGTGAGCACGGGCGAAAGCGCACCGACACGGGGCTCGACGCGCTCGGCATCCGCCCGCAGTCGAACGTCTACTGGAACCTGAACACGCCCGAGCTTTACGAGATCGTCGCGCGCCGCGGCGAGGGACTCTTCTCCGCGCAGGGCGCGCTGATGGTCGACACGGGCGAGCACACGGGGCGCGCCGCCAAGGACAAGGCCATCGTCCGCGAGCCGTCGTCGGAGGATAAGGTCTTCTGGGGCGAGGTCAACAAGGAGTTCACGCAGGAGAAGTTCGACCGCCTGCGCGACCGCATGATGGAGTACGCCTCGACGCGCGAGCTGTTCGTGCAGGACACCTACGCGGGCGCGGACCCGCGCTACCGCCTGCCCGTGCGCGTCGTCACCGAGCTGGCCTGGCACTCGCTCTTCGCGCGGACGATGTTCATCAACGACGACGCGGGGGCCGAGAAGCACACCCCGGAGTTCACCGTCGTCAACATCCCGAGCTTCAAGGCCGACCCGGCCGCCGACGGCACGCGCGCCGAGACCTTCATCCTGATGGACTTCAGGCAGCGCCTCGTCCTCATCGGCGGGACTTCTTACGCGGGCGAGACGAAGAAGTCGGTCTTCACCATCCTCAACTACCTCCTGCCGCAGCGCGGCGTGATGTCGATGCACTGCTCGGCGAACGTCGGCCAGTCGGGCGACGTCGCCGTCTTCTTCGGGCTCTCGGGGACGGGCAAGACCACCCTGAGCGCCGACCCCGAGCGCCGCCTCATCGGCGACGACGAGCACGGCTGGTCGGACGACGGCGTCTTCAACTTCGAGGGCGGCTGCTACGCCAAGGTCATCAAGCTCTCGGCGGAGGCCGAGCCCGACATCTACCGCACCACGCGCATGTTCGGCACCGTGATGGAGAACGTCGTCTTCGACCCGGCGACGCGCACGCCCGACCTCGACGACGCGTCGAAGACGGAGAACACGCGCGCCGCCTACCCGCTGACCTCGATCCCGAACATCGTGCCCGAGGGCTACGGCGGCCACCCGTCGAACATCATCATGCTCACGGCCGACGCCTTCGGCGTGCTCCCGCCCGTGGCTAAGCTCACGCCCGAGCAGGCGATGTACCACTTCCTCTCGGGCTACACGGCGAAGGTCGCGGGCACCGAGCGCGGCGTGACCGAGCCGCAGGCGACTTTCTCCACCTGCTTCGGCGCGCCCTTCATGGTCTTACACCCGGGCGTCTACGCCGACCTGCTGGGCAGGAAGATTCAGGAGCACAAGGCCGACTGCTGGCTCGTCAACACGGGCTGGTCGGGCGGCCCTTACGGCGAG
>DASVSK010000237.1:0-2549 GCA_036388135.1 Pyrinomonadaceae bacterium
CGCCTTCGCCCGCGGGCGTGGGGCCGGGCGTGGGCTTGGGCTCCGCGCCGGCCGCGCCGGGCTTCTGCTCGTCGTCGTCACTGCCGACTAGTCGCGCCGAGGTGAAGTTGACGTCCTTGAGCGCGCCGAAGACGGCCGCGCCCTTGACGAGGACGAGCGTGCCGCCGCGCTCGACCCAGCCGCGCAGCGCGTCCACGCCGCCCTTGCCGAAGGCCGCGAAGTAGCGCCCCGGCGAGCCGTCGGGCAGGATGATGACGTTGTAGTCGTCGAGCCGCGCGCGCTTGATGGCGTCAATCGTCATCGGCGTGAAGTCGACGCCCATGCGGTCGAACGTCCACCACATCGCGCCGTAGCCGGTCGTAGTCACGGGCTCGTCCGCCGCGACGATGATCTTCGGCCGCCTGAGACTGACGACGGTCTCGGAGCCGACGCCCGTCTCGCCCGTGTCGGGGAAGCCCGTGCCGACGGCCGCGACGTCCACGCCCGTCTCGCGCGCGAGCTGACCGATGCGCTCGTGCAAAGTCTCAGGGTTGCGCGAGACGCGCGCCACCACCGTCCCGCGCGGCCAGTCGCGCCCGCCCGCGCTCAGGGGCTTCGTCGCCACCGCCAGCTTGAAGCCCTCGCGCAGCAGGCGGAAGACGAGCGAGGCCGCGCCGTTCCTCTCGTAAGGGATGACGTAGGCTATCTGCGCGCGCCCCGAAACGCCGCCGAGCGGCTGCGTCATGAACTGCGGGGTCAGGGCGGGCGTCCTTCTCTCGGCCCGCTGGCTGCCGGGGAAGGTCTCCGTGGAGACCTTCCCCGCCGAATCGACAGAGGTGGCGGTGACGGCGACCTGCTCGCCGTCACCCGCGGGCGGGGCGGGCAGCGTGACCGGGCGGGCCTCGACCGCCGCGTCGTCCTCCGTCCAGAAAGCTTCGACGCCGAAGGCTAAGGGGAGCGACCACGCGGTGACGTCGTAGAAGCCGTACTCCTCCTTCAACCCGCCGCGCCCGCGCCGCTCGTTGCGCGTGAAGCGCGCGAGCTGCTCGCGCACGAACGCTTCGTCCTGCGGCGTGTGGACTTCCAGCAGCGCCTTCGCCATGCGCTTCTGCGGCTGCGCGAGGTCGACGACGTACGCGCCCGCGGGGAAGTCGCGCGCGGCGGCGGGCGAGTCCTTGCCCGAGTAGTCGTGCGCGCGCACGGAGCGGAACGGCGCGGCCGCCTGACGGACTTCCACCCCGGCGCGCAGGAGGTTCTCGACCAGCTCGGCCGCGCGGCCGGGGTCGCGGCCGGGCAGGATGACGAAGCGGCGGACGCGCCCCGTCTTCCCTTCTTCGACCGCCGTGCGCTTGAACTCGTAGAAGTCGCGCAGCCGCGCCTCGCGGTTCGCGGCGGCGGTGGCGAGCGTCGTCAAGCTAGCCACGAAGTGCTTGGCGATGCCGGAGCGCATGGTGACGACGGTCCCGTCGTCGCGCTTCCAGCGCAGCCCCTTCCAGCCGCCCGAGTCCGTCTCGTAGGTCATCCCGGTCGCGCCGTTCAGGGCGGGCCACGAGTCCCAGTAGCCGGGGTAGAAGAGGTCGAAGATGTCCCGGACGTAGAAGTCCCAGTTGCGCTGGTCGAACTGCGCGGCGTTGGCGCGGCCGAAGGCCATCAGCCAGCGCTCGGTCTGCTCGGGCGGCAGGTTCGGGTTGACGGGCAGCGCCGCGGGCGGGAAGAAGAACTGCGAGGGCTGGCCGTGGTGGTCGACGGCCACCTGCGGGTTCCATTCGAGGTAGGCGCGCTGCATGTTGCGCGTCTCGACCTGCGAGGTGGCGATGTTGTCGCGGTTGAGGTCGAAGCGGTAGCGGTTGACGCGGCCGTAGACCGACCACGGCTCGTCGTGCTCTGCGGCCGACGGCTCGGGGTCGCCGAGGCCGAAGGAGTTGTACCAGGTGACGAAGCGCTCGTGGCCGTCGGGGTTGGCGCAGACGTTGATGAGCGCGACGCTGTTCTTAAGTATGTCGAGCGTCGCCGGCTCGTCGGAGGCCGCGAGCTGGTAGAGCACCTGCATCATCGCCTCGAACGACGCCGACTCGTTGCCGTGGATGGTGTACTGCATCCAGAGCGCGACGGGCGTCGTGGAGGCGAGCCGGCGCGCCTCGGCCTCGGGGAGCGTGCGCGGGTCGGCGAGGCGTTTGAGGTTGGACCTGATCTCGTCGAGCCGCGCGATGTTCTCCGGCGAGGAGACGGCGACGACGTGCTGCATCCGGTACTCGTTCGTGAGCCCGATGTCGAAGACGCGCACGCGGTCGGGCGCGGCGGCGGCGATGGCCGCCACGACGCGCTCCATCATCGCGTAGTTGGTGTGGAAGTCGCCGACGTCGTAGCGCAGCAGCGTCTGCGGGCGCGGCACCTGAGCGCGGTAAGGGCCGCGCGCGTAGAAGTCGAAGCGCTCGGCGCGCTCCTGCGCCGCCGCGGGGGCGGCGCAGAGCGGGAGCAGGAGCAGCGCCAGTGCCGCGAGCGTGTGGGCGTTCTTCGTCATGGCGTCCTCGGAAGGCTTTCTCTTTCGGCCGTGTGTGTGTTAAAGACGT
>DASVSK010000238.1:0-3626 GCA_036388135.1 Pyrinomonadaceae bacterium
TGCGTCCCGGCGAAGACCGCGGGCGCTGGGACGAGTCGCGCGCGGGGAGGGTCGAGGGTTACGTCGTCGAGGTCGTCGAGGGCGGCGTCGAGGCGGCCAACTGCTACTCTTACCGCGAGCGCGACACGCACATCCACGTCGCGCCGCGCGCGGGCGCGCCGCGCGCCGAGTGGTTTGTGATCGAGGTCACGCCGCGCGCGAGGGAGCGCGCGCGGGTGCGTGGGCAGGACTGGTCGGCGGCCGCGCTCGGGCGCGAGCTGGTCGGCCGCCGGTGCCGTTTCGAGGGCTGGCTGCTCTTCGACAGGGAGCACGCCGGCGAGTCGGAGAACACAGCGCCGGGCGCGCACGGCAACTGGCGCGCGACGGCGTGGGAGCTGCACCCCGTCACCGCCCTGGAAGTTTTGAGATGAGCGTCGCTCCGGGGGAGTTCGGCGTTAAGGGTAGCGCACGACGGCCGGGCCGGAGGCGGGCAGGGGGATGCGCTCGGACTCGCCGGGGACGGGCGCGAAACGCCCTTCACGCCAGTCAAGCTTCGCCTGCTCGATGCGCTCGGGCGAGCTTGAGACGAAGTTCCACCAGATGTGTCGCGCGCCTTCGAGCGGCTCGCCGCCGAGCAGCATCAGCCGCGCGGGTTTCGCCGCCGCGCCCCTGAGCAAGACCTCCGCGCCCGGCCTGAAGACGAGCAGTTGGCCGGCCACGTAGACCTCCCGCTCGGGGAGAAGCTCGACCGAGCCTTCGACGACGTAGGCCGCGCGCTCCTCGTATTCGCCGGGCATCGCGAGGACGGCGTCGGGGCCGAGCGCGGCGTCGGCGTAGAACATCTCCGACGTCGTGCGGACGGGCGAGCGCGAGCCGTAGAGCGACCCGGCGACGAGTCGCACGCGCTTGCCCTCGCCCTCGACGACCGGCAGCTCTTCCGCGCCGTAGTGCGCGAAGTCGGGCTCCGACTCCTCGTCCTCCAAAGGCAGCGCGACCCACGACTGCACGCCGAAGAGTTCCGAGCCGTTGCGCCTCGCGTCGGGCGGCGTGCGCTCCGAGTGCGCGATGCCGCGCCCGGCGGTCATCCAGTTGACCTCGCCGGGGCGGATGAGCCTGGCGGTGCCGAGGCCGTCGCGGTGCATCAGCTCGCCCCCGAACAGGTATGTGACGGTGGCGAGGCTGATGTGCGGGTGCGGCGCGACGTCGAGCCCGAGCCCCGCGCGCAGAACCTCCGGCCCCATCTGGTCGAGGAAGATGAAGGGGCCGACCATGCGCCTCCTGACCGAAGGCAGGACGCGCCGCACCTTGAAGCCTTCGACGAGGTCGCGCGCCCTCGTGACGACGACCGCCTCCAGCGACCCTCCCGTCTCGTCCTCCCGCGGCCCTTTTAAACCCGAGTCCAACGGCACCTCCCGCGCGAGTCTCGTCCCGACAGCGCCTCTTACCCGGCCGAGTCTCCGGCCGCGGGCGGGGCGGCCTGCGACCGGCCGCCACCGGCTCGCCTCCCGCGCCAGGAGTAAAAACGTCTCCACGCGAGCGAGAGCCCCGTGAAGACGAGGAACGCGCCGCCCAGCGAGACGAGCCCGGCGACGGTCTGCCCCGCGAGCCCGTAGACCTCGCCCGTGTGCGCGAACCGCAGCCACGAGCGCAGACGCCGGCCCGCCGTGTTGTTCGACGCCGGCTCCCAGCGCACCACCTCGCCGGTCGCGCGGTCGAGCGTGAGCTGAGCGCGCAGGTGCGGCTGGCCGCCGTTGCCGCGGTCGATGGCGAAGGCCACCGGCGCGTCCGCCTTCTGCGGCACCTGCATCTGGATGCTGCGCCACCCCTCGACCTGCCGCCCGGCCCTGACCCAGAGCGCGTCCAACCCGCCGAGCGGCGCGGACGTGCCGCCGCCCTGTTGCTGCTGTCCCGCGCCGCCCGCGGGCGCGGGGCGCTGTAGTTGCGCGGGCGGCTCCTCGCCCGCCACGCGGAAGACGAGGTTCGACGCCCACGTGTAGGAGATGACCACGCCCGAGAGGACGACGACGAAGAGCGGCAGCGCCGACCAGAAGCCGATCACGTTGTGCCAGTTGAAGTCGCGCGCCCTGCCCGCCTGCCCGCGCCTGAACCAGGAGACGGCGCGCAGGGAGTTGCGCGTCCACGTCCGCGGCCACCAGAGGTAGAAGCCGCTCCCGACGATGAAGAGGAAGATGAGGTTGGCCGCGCCGGTGACGGCGCGCCCGGCGGCGCGGTTCTCCGCGCCCGCCCCGAGCCAGCGGTGCCAGTCGGTCACCACCCGGAAGAAGCCGCGCACCCTCGCCGAGCCCTCGCCGAGCGCCTCGCCGGTGTACGGGTTGAGGAACAGCGTCCGCCCGCCGGGAAAGGCCACGGCGGCGGGCGCGCCCGCGTCGCTGTAGAGCGTGACGGCCGACGGCTGCGCGGCGGGCTGTGACTCGCGCGCCCTGGCGAGCAGCGTCTCGACGCCGAGCCGCAGCGCACCCACGCCCGGGGGCTCGACCTTGTAGCCGCGCCTGTCCGCCCACTGGGTGACCTGCCGCTGGTAGGCCAGCAGCACGCCCGTCACGCACATGTTCAGGATGACCAGACCGGCGGTGACGCCCGCCGCCAAGTGGCACCAGAAGACCACTTTCCTCAATCGACGCAAACCCTTTGCCCCCCTCGCACCCGTCTCTCCGCCGTCACGCGCCCGCCTCACCGCCCGAAACGTCGCCGGCGCGAACGCGCGCACGAGCGGGACGAAAGGGCGACCCCCTCAGCCTCGCACGTCGAAGGCGGCGGGCACCGTCCGCCAATTTTTTAGGGAAGTTAATGCCCAAGGTCGGACTCGAACCGACAAGCCCTTGCGGGCGGCAGATTTTGAGTCTGCTGTGTTTACCAATTTCACCACTCGGGCCCGACGTGGATGATAGGGGCTGGCGAGAGGGCGCGTCAACCGGCGTGCGGGCGAGCCGGGGCGGGCGTCTTTAAGGCGTCTCCGGCGGTCAAAGCGTGGCACGCCGCGTTAAGACTTTGTGCGCCGCCTCCCCCGTTTCGGCGGGTCGACGGGGAAGAGGGTCTGTTCGGTGAGCAGCTCGTGGCGGCGGGCGGCCCCCTCCTCGCGGAGACGTTTGACGGCGGCCTGACAGTACCGCTCGTTGTTGTCGATGAGGAGCGAGCGCCGCCCGGCCGAGAGGGCGGCGAGGCCGGTGGTGCCGCTCCCGCCGAAGGGGTCGATGACGAGTCCGCCCTCGGGGCACAGCAGCTTGATGAAGAAGAGCGGCAGGTCGACGGGGAAGACCGCCGGGTGCCCCTTGTTCTTGCCGACCAGCGCGTGACTGAGGACGTTCGAGGGGAGCACCGTCTGCTTGTTGACCCACCTGGAGATGTCGCGCCCGAACCCGCTCGCGTTCGCCGAGTTCTGGCGGCTCCGGTCGTTCCCCCCCAGCTTGGCGAGTCTCGATTGCACCCAGTCGCCCACCGGCCTGCGCACGGCGTCCTGGTTCATGTAAGGGCGCTTCGACTTCGAGAGGTGGAAGCAGTACTCCCAGCCGTCGCGCAGGCGCGTGGGCCAGTACCCCGGCATCGGGTTCGTCTTGTGCCAGAGGTAGTCTTCGATGCAGAGCCAGCCCGCCCCGGACAGCGCCTCGACGGTGTGCCAGACGTAGCGG
>DASVSK010000239.1:0-3870 GCA_036388135.1 Pyrinomonadaceae bacterium
TTGCTCGGTGCCGTGCTGGCCGATGTCCGCCAGCGTCTCGCGCAGCTCCTCGCGCCGCGCGCGCAGGTCTTCGACCAGAAGCGGCTCGCCCTCGATGCTCGTCATCACGCGCGGCGCGACGAGGTAGACCAGGACGCCGAAGAGGCCCGTCACGATGACGGCGTCGAACGAGACCATCAGGAGCGACGTCAGCAGCCCGCCCGTCGTCCGCCCCCCGTGCAGCAGCAGCACGATCCCCGCCGCCACGCCCGCATAGACGTGCGCCAGCATCCAATAGCGCAAAGCCCCCGCGCGCCTCCTGTAGACCTGCTTCCGCAGCGGGTACGTCATCACCGCGGCCACGCCGCCGAGCCCCAGAAGCCCCGTCACCCAGCGCACCGTCAGCCACGTCCCGCCCAGCCGCTCGTCGATGCCGAAGCGCCCGAGCGCCCAGACCACGCCCGCCGTCAGCCCCAGGACGAGCACGATGCCGAGCGCGTGCCAGAAGAGCGCGAGCGGGTCGCGCCGGTGGATGTTGCGGCCGATGGCGTGCGTCTGGTCGCGGAAGACGAGGCCGATGCGCCCGTTGACCTCGGCGAAATACTCGCGCGGGTTGACGCGCACCAGCGCGCCCGTCGGGCAGTTCTCCTGGCACGAGAACGCCTGCGTGCGCGCGCCCGGCGGGTTAAGCCCCGTGCCGGCGCAGAGGTTGCACTTGGTCGCGAGCAGGTTCTCGGTCGCCGTCACGGGCTGCGGCGGCGTCTGCGGCGCGAGGCTCAGCCACCCACCCACCCTTCCGGCGAATGTGGGCGGTTTGGGCACCTCGGGCTTGCGCGGGATCATCGTGATGGCGTTGTAGGGGCACTGCGTGGCGCAGTCGCCGCAGCCGATGCAGGTCTTCGGGTCGATGTCTATCTGGCCGTTGGCGAAGCGCCCGATGGCACCCGTGGGGCAGCCCGTCAGGCACTCCGGGTCCTGGCAGTGCATGCAGACGGAGGGGACGAGAATATTCTCGCCCGAGACGCCGCCGTAATTCTTCGGCCGCTCGATGTGGATGCCGCGGCGCAGCAGCCGCGACTGACCGTGTACCTGGTGGCAGGCCATCGAGCAGTTGCCGCAGCGGACGCACTTGTCCATGTCCATCACGAGCAGGTTGGTGCCGTCGACGACGCCCGTGGCGATCTCCCTCTCGGTGGCGGAGACGAGCGACCTGTTCAGCCTCGTCGCCACCTGCACGTCGTCGTCCGCGAGCGAGAACTCGGAGAAGGAGCGCACCAGCGTGTCGCGCAGCTCCGCGTCGGCGCGCAGCGGCGGCATCGCCACCTCCAAAACCTCCGTGCGCTGCAAGACGACCGCCGTGTATCCCCAGTGCGTGTCGCGTCCGACGCCTTCGAGCCCGAGGCAGTTGCCAGCGCCGAGGAAGTCGACGCCCACGTCCTCGGTCAGCCCCTCGGCGAGCAGCTCGCCCACCGCGCCGCCGTAGCCCAGGCCGCGCACGCGCCTGACCCAGCCGTTCTTGACGAAGACGACGCGGTCGATGGGGTCGCCCTCGCGGAAGAGCACGTGGTGCTTGGCGTAGACCATGAAGCGCGCCGACTTGCCGAGCCGGTCGAGCAGCGGCTGGCCGAACGCCTCGCCCGTCGCCTGCCGCACGTCGATGAGCGTGCGGCTCAGGCCGTGCCTGCGGTAGTTGGCGTCCAGCATCCGCCCGAACTTCGGCAGCTTGCGGAGCAGGCGCAGCGCCGGGCGCGTCACCTCAAGCACGCGCGCCTTCGACTCCGCCGGGACGCGTACGGTGGCGTTGCGCGGCACGCCCGCCAGGATGGACATCTCGCCGAAACTGCCGCCCGGCGGTATCTCGGCGACCTTGCGATCCTCGTCCGACTCGCGGTCGCGCACGTAGACGTCGAGCTTGCCCCCCACCGTGACGTAGAAGGTGTTCCCGCCCCAGTCGCCCTCGCGGACGACCTCCTCGCCCGCCTCGTACTCGTAGAGGCGGACGTAAGGCCCGACCTTCTTGCCGTTATAGTTGCGGCCGTAGGCGATGACTTCGAGGTCCAGTTCGTGCTTGTAATGTCCGTCGTGCTTTTCGAGAAGGTCTGCGATGATGTCTACGCTCCGGATGGCTTCCAGAACGGTCTGATGCTTCTTGATCTCTTTGGGCATGGCCCCTCGGGCGAATGGAAGATGTTCAATTGGGGTGAAAAAAAAGCCCCGCGACGAAGGCTGCAAAGGACGTGACGGCCTGCGAAAGAGTCCGCATTATAACATCGGCCGGCGCGCCGGAAGGAATCAAAAATTTTGACGCATCCGGCTCGGCCTCGGCGGCGCGGCGCGGATGCCGGGGCGGCGGGCGGCCGGTGTCTAACCGGGGAAAAGAAGGCGGGGGCGGCGCAAGTCGCGCGCAGAAAATCTATTGCATTCAACCCGATACGGGGTTAATCTCAAGTCCGCGGGCGTTCGGCTTCACCTTCGACTCTCCCTGCAAGCACACTTATCCTGAGCCGCCGAAAGGCAGCTTGCCCCAGTAAAAAGTTGTGTGACCTATATAATCGCGAGTAGGCTTTCCAGGATGCTCACCGCAATCCGGGTCACAGAAATATCCTGCGCCGTCGAATCATCTACGGGTGCGGGGTCAGGCGTTTCGTCGCCCGGACTCGGTGCGACAGACATCGTGGTGGGGGCGGCGGGCTGACGGGAGGTGTGAGCATGTCGCCTGCAAATGCGGGGCAGCAAAGCATGAGCAACAGGACAGATGCGCTGAGAGACTTTCGCATTATTCTTTTCCTTTGTGGAATTCTTCGTCGGGCTGACAGTCATCTCCGGGCAAGGGATGGCTGTTTTTCGGCCCACGCAAATTTTTTGCAAAAGCAAAGAAAGGCTTACCTCACATGACTTTAGTAGATGGGCGCGCAAGGAAACTAGACGCCCCTCCGGCTGAGTCGGAGGAGGCTATCCTGGGGCGCTGCCGCGCCGCGGCCGAGTTCATTCAGCGCGGCCAGTACGAGGACGCGCGCGAGGCTCTGGGCGGGCTGTGGCGCGGGACGGGGCTGCGCCCGGACGTCGAGGGGCTGGGCGCGTCGACGGCGGCGGCCGTGTTGTTGCAGGTCGGCGCTCTCTCGGGCTGGCTGGGGGCGACGAGGCAGGAGGGGGGCGCGCAGGAGGCGGCCAAAGACCTCATCAGTGAGAGCGTCGCGCTTTACGAACGTGAGGGTGAGCGCGCCGGCGCGGCGCTCGCGCGCAGCGACCTGGCGCTCTGCTACTGGCGCGAAGGCGCGTACGACGAGGCGCGCGTGCTGCTCGGACGCGCTCTCGAAGGGTTGACGGAGTCGGACACGGAGCGCAAAGCGGTCGTGCTGTTGAGGAGCGCGACGGTCGAGTGCGCCGCGGGCAAGCTCCACGACGCCCTCCAGATTCTGAAAGCGTCGGCGCGCGTGCTGGAAGCCTGCGAAAATCACGCGCTGCGCGGCAACTTCCACAGCCTCTATGCGGTGACCCTGCGGCGGCTCGGCGCGTTGGAGGGGAACAGCGAGCACTTCGACCGCGCCATCATCGAGCACACGGCCGCCATCTTCCATTACGAGCAGGCGCGGCACGAGCGCTACCGCGCCTACAACGAGAACAACCTCGCCAGCCTGCTCCGCCAGATAGGTTTTTACAGGCAGGCGCACGAGCACCTCGACCGCGCGGCGGCCGTCTTCTCAAGGCTCAAAGACACGGGGTTGCTCGCGCAGGCCGACGAGACGCGCGCGCGCGTCCTCATCGGCGAGGGGAGGCACGCCGAGGCGGCGCGGGCCATCGAGCGCTCCGTGCGGGCGCTGGAGAAGGGCGGCGGGTCTGCCATCCTGGCCGACGCGCTCACGACACAGGGGGTCGTCTGGGCCAGGCTCG
>DASVSK010000240.1:0-1622 GCA_036388135.1 Pyrinomonadaceae bacterium
GCAGCGCCTCGCGCCGCATCAGCTCGGCCTCGCGCGCGTTGAGCGCCCGCTCGCGCTCGACGAGACGCAGCCTCTGCTCGTCGGCCCCGGCCCGCGCGCCGACGCCCGACATGGCGTCGGCCGCCCCCGCCTCCCTTTCCCCGACGCGGCGCAGCACGCGCTCGTAAATCTCCTCGCAGCGCCTGACCATGCGCGCCGGGTCGCCGCGCTCGCGGCGGACGCGCCCGCCCAACTGCTCGCCCAACTCCCGGCGGCGCGCCGGGTCTTCGACCAGCGCGGCGATGCGCCGCTTCATCCCGGCGAAGTCGCCGCGCGCCGCCAGCGTCTCGCAGCCCCCCATGATCTCGTCGCCGCCCGAGCAGTCGTTGTTGCTGAAGGCGTTGACGTAGTTATGGCTGAAGGAGACGGCCGGGAGCCCGAGCGAGAGCCCGTCGAGCAGGAACGCGCCGCCGCCGATGGGGTAGGAGTCGACGAAGATGTCGGCCGCGGCGACGAGCCCGAGGTAGTCGCGCCGCCAGCCGCGGAAGTGAATCCGCGCGCGCGCTGCGGGCGTCAGCACTTCGGGGAGGAAAGAGATTTGCGACTCCTGCGGGCCGATGACGAGCCAGTGGAGGTGGTCGTACTCCTCCAGCAGCTCGACGAGCGCGCGCCAGTAGTCCCTGTCCTGAAACTTCGGCCAGTGCCCGCCGCTCACCATCAGGGTCGCGCCCTCCGGCACGCCCAGCTCTGCGCGCGCCGCGGGCACGACCTCGCCGCGCGCGGGGAACTCAAATTCGAGTGGGACGTAGGAGCAGTCGGCCGGACAATCGGGGATGTTCGTCTTGAACCACGAGACGGCGTGGTCGAAGTCGTGCCAGGTGTACTGCGGCGACGGCCCCTGATGCAGCGAGATGGCGACGGGCGCGGGGCGCAGCGCGGCGACGAAGTAGTTGCGGAAGCTGGCGAGCGCCGCGCCCGTGACGAGGACATCGGGCGCGAAGTCGCGTATCCGCTCGCCGACGGCGACGAGCCTTTCGGGCAGCGGCTCGCGGTCGGGCGCGAGCGTCATCTCGCACCCCAGCCGCCGGAACTCCTCGACGGCCGCGCGCGCGTCGGGGCTCGCGGCGACGGCCGACTCCGACTCGACCGAGAAGTAAGCGGGCTCGAAGCGCGCGCGGTCGTGGTGGCGCGCGAAGAGCTGGTCTATCTTGACGAGGACGGAGTTGATTTCTGTCAGCCCGTGCGTCAGGTAGGCGACGCGGACGGGGCGGCCTTCGCGCGCGCGGGGGCGCGTCTCGAAGCGGTGGAGCGAGGCCATCCGCTCGACGCAGGCGATGACCTCGGGGTCGAAGGTGTCGTGCAGGTCTATCTGCGTGAACTCGGCGTGGGCGTATGACCAGCGGTCGAAGGCGGCGATGGCGCGTGCGAAGTCGCCGCGCGCGGCGTGTTCGAGCCCGACGCGCTTGAGCGCCTCGGCCGCCGCGTCGGCGTCGCCCGCCGCGGCGTCGGCGCGCACGAGCTGCGGGAGCGCCTCGGGCGTGTAGCGCGAGAGCATGAAGGCGCGCCCGGCGCAGTCGCGCGCGCGCCGCAGGCTCCGCCGCGCGTCCACCCCGCGCTCGCGGCGCGCGTAGAAGGCTTCGGCC
>DASVSK010000241.1:0-1986 GCA_036388135.1 Pyrinomonadaceae bacterium
CGGTCGACGCCGTGCTGACGGGCGCGGGCACGCTCACGCTCGTCCGCGTGGGCGAGGCGGTCGACCTCCGGATGGAGCTGCGCCTGGACGGGAAGAAGGTCGCGGACGCCGAGGGCAACATGTACGCGGGCTTCAAGGCGCACTTCCGCGAGCTTGAGGGCGGCGAGGTCGTCGTCATGTGGGCGAGCGAGGGCGGCACGGCCTGCCCGGCGCAGTTCCGCCTGATACGCGTCGAGGGGGCGGGGAAGGTGAGCGTCACGGACGAGTTCGGCGACTGCTCCGACTCGCCCGACATCACGCTCCAACTGCTCCCCGAGGAGCAGATTTCCGTGCGCTTCCCCGGCTACTACCGGCTCAGCCAGCGGGACGAGCCCGGCTTCCGCAAGCCGCCCGCGACGACGTGGGTCTACAGGAAGGGCGTGCTCAGGGAGCTGAAGCCCGCGGCGAAGAAGAGGGGTTAAAGGCCGGAGGTTCGGGGTCGGAGGTTAGTCGAAGACTTCGGCGTCCCCCGACGCGGCGGCCGCCGTCGTCCGGCGGCCGTTAAGCTCCGGCCGCCGACCTTAGGAGGTTCGATTCATGCTCAGCAAACTCTATCTCTTACTGGGGACGGGCGTCCTGCTGCTCTACGGCGTGGCGGCGTGGAGCGGTTGGGAGTTGTCGACCTCGCAGCGGCAGGTGCTGCCCGCGGACGTGCGCAACTCGCCCGGCGGCTACCGCTCTTTCCACTTCTGGCATTCCGGCTACCACGGAGGAAAATGATGCTCAACCTGACACCCGCGGCCGCGGCGCACGCGCTCGGCATGGTCGTCAAGATGGAGGAGCTGGCGCCCGTGCTCGTCACGACGGCCATCTTCACCGCCTTCGGCCTGCTCATCTTCGGCCTGGCCTACGTCATCATGGTGAAGGCCTCGCCCTTCTCGATCCGCAAGGAGCTCGAAGAGGATCACAACACGGCGCTCGCCATCGTCATCGGCGCGGTCATCATCGGCATCTCGCTCATCATCTCCGCCGCCATCCAGGGCTGAGAAAGGGAGTAGGCAGTAGACAGTAGTCAGTAGTCAGTAGGCTGCGCCGGGAGCGCGTCGACTGACATACCGGCGGCGCGGGCGACGAAGGTTTTTCTACTGACTACCGTCTACTGACTACCGTCTACTGCTTTATGAACCGCACGCCCATCCTCTTCCTCAACGTCCTGGTCATCGCGACCTGCGGGCTCGTCTACGAGCTGCTCGCCGGGACGCTCGCCTCGTACGTGCTGGGCGACTCGGTGACGCAGTTCTCGCTCATCATCGGCATCTACCTCTTCGCGATGGGGGTCGGGTCG
Organism: Pyrinomonadaceae bacterium; assembly: GCA_036388135.1. Classification (GTDB taxonomy): domain Bacteria; phylum Acidobacteriota; class Blastocatellia; order Pyrinomonadales; family Pyrinomonadaceae; genus QHXN01. The sequence goes on from DASVSK010000241.1 coordinate 1,325, forward strand.
TGGCTCTCGCGCTTCGTCGACAAGGAGCTGGCGCGGCGGTTCGTGGACGTGGAGCTGGCCGTCGCCGTGCTCGGCGGGTTCTCCGCGCCGCTGCTCTTCCTGACCTTCGCGCACCTGAGCTACTTCCACGTCGTCCTCTACACGCTGGTCTTCCTCATCGGCGCGGGCGTGGGGCTGGAAATCCCGCTGCTGATGCGGATTCTTAAAGACCACCTCGACTTCAAGGAGCTGGTCGCGCGCGTGCTCGCCTTCGACTACGCGGGCGCGCTCATCGCCTCGCTTCTGTTCCCCATCTTCCTCGTCCCGAGGCTGGGGCTGGTGCGGACGAGCCTGCTCTTCGGCCTCTTCAACGCGGGGGTCGCGCTGTGGGCGACGTGGCTGATGCGCCCGCTCATCGGACGCGGCGCGACGCGCCTGCGCGCGCAGGGCTGCGTCGTGATGGCGCTCCTGGCCGTCGCCTTCATCAAGGCCGACGCGCTGACCTCGCTCGCCGAGGACGCGATGTTCGCCGACGACATCGTCTACTCGAAGACGACCCACTACCAGCGCATCGTCGTCACGCGCAACCGCGCGGGCTTCCAGCTCTTCCTGAACGGCAACCTCCAGTTCAGCTCGGCCGACGAGTACCGCTACCACGAGGCGCTGACGCACCCGGCGATGGC
>DASVSK010000242.1:0-2717 GCA_036388135.1 Pyrinomonadaceae bacterium
GTAAGTCTCTTCGCCGCTCGTCCGGTCGGCGAAGATGATGAAGAGCTGCTTGACGCCCTTCTCCTTGAGCCTCAAGCGCCGGCTGTCTGCGCCCCGCCGTGCCTGATGACCTGCGCGGCGAACCGCTCCATCTCTTCGAGCTGCGGGCTGCACTGGAGCAGGAGCAGGTCGACGCCCGCCGCCTCGAACTCGTCGACGCGCGCCGCGACCTGCTCGGGCGTCCCCACCAGCCCCGAGCGCAGGCCGCGGTTCGAGACCGAGTAGTCTTCGAGCGACACGCGCTGCTCCAACTGCGTCCCCGCGAGCCACTGCTGGTAGTTGCTGTAGCCGGCGGCCGACTGCCGCACGTCCGTGATGCGCGCCAGCTCCTTCCGCGCCTCCTCCTCCGAGTCGCGCACGACGGTGTAGCCCGCGACGCCGTATTTCATCGGCGGCAACCCCAGGCGCTCGCGCCGCGCCGACATGTCCGCCACCTTCTCCCGCACGCGCTCGGGCGGGTCGCCGTGCATCACGTAGGCGTCGCAGCGCGCGGCTATCAGTTCCTTCGCCGCCTCCGACTCGCCGCCCGCGTAGATGACGGGGCGCGGCCTCGTCAGCGGCTTGGGTCGGAGCACGGTGTCCGCGACGCGGTAGAACTTCCCCTCGTACGAGAAGTGGTCTTCGCGCCACGCGCGGTCGAGGACTTCGAGCCACTCGGCGGTGCGCGCGTAGCGGTCGTCGTGCTGCTCGAAGTGGACGCCGTACATCGCCGCCTCCGACGCCCACCACGACGAGACGACGTTGAGCGAGAGGCGGCCGCCCCCGCCGATGTGGTCGATGTTGGCGGCCTGCTTGGCGAGCAGCGCCGGGTTGTGGAACGTGGGGCGCACGGCCACCATCAGCTCCAGCCGCTCGGTCACGGCGGCGAGCGCCGCGGCCGTCGACCACGCGTCGAGCGAGGGCGCTTCGACGCCCTTGATGTCGTTCAGGTTCAGCTCGGCCACGAGCGTCAGGTCGTAGCCTATCTGCTCGCTGCGGCGCGCGAGGCGGCTGACGTAGTCCCAGCTCGCCTCCATCGCCTCGTCTTCGACGTTCCTCAGCCAGCCGCCGAAGACCGGGAGCCAGTAGCCGTAGCGCATCGGCGCACCTCCTCCTCAAGATAGTCGACCAGCCGCGCGTGCGGGTCGAAGCCCACGACGCGCACCGCGTCCGCCACGAAGTTCGACAGCGCGTTGATGTCGTAGAAACGCGGCCGCCCGTCGCGCTCGTCGACGAGGTACTCGACGCCGCACAGGTCGAGCCCCCCCGCGGCGGCGATGCGCTCGACGTCGGCGACGACGTCGGGCGGCGGCTCGTAACGCTCGACCTTCAGCCCCGCCTTCGGCGCGTCGGCCAGGCACACCTCGCCGACCGCCGCGACGCCCGCGCGCTCGGCCGCGCGCTCGACGTCGCAAATCTCCGCCGGGCACAGGTTGAAACTCTCGCCCTCCGTGTAGACCTTCATCGCGTAGAGAAACTTCCCCGCCAGCGTCTCGACGCGGACGATGTGGCCGCCGCCCGCGGGGACGTACTCCTGCACCAGTCCGGTGCTGTCGATGCCGAGTTCGACGAGTCCCGCTTCGAGCGCGTATTCGAGGTCGTCCGCCGCGTCGAAGCGGATGATCCCGGCACCGCGCCCGCCGATGTTCGGCTTGAAGACGACGGGGAAGCTCAGGCCGCGCGCCGCCTCGCGCACCTCTCCGAGGCTGTTGACGACGCGCGTGCGCGGGAACCGAAGGCCGAGCGAGGTGAAGAGCGAGAGCTGCAAAGCCTTCGACGTCTCGTAGTCGAAGGCGCGGCTGCCGTTGACGACGCGCACGCCGAGGCGTTCGAGGTGGCGCAGGTAATGTCGCGTGTAGAAGACGGCGTTGGCGTGGCCGCGCAGGTAGGCCGACGCGCTCATGCGGTTGAAGACGAGCGCGTAGGGCTCGGACGCCGCGGCCGGGTCGAAGCTGTGGCGCGCGGCGTCGACGCGGACGTGGGGCGTGCCGCGCCGTTCCAGCTCCGCGAAGAGCGGGCGGAACCAGTCCGGGTGTTCGTAGTAGACCGCAATCGGCGGCCGCTCGTCTGCCATCTAAGTCTCCCTCCGGAATAAAAAAGGCCGCCCCCTGCGAGCGGCTACGACGTGCGAAAACCTTAACCGCAGCCCGCGGGCAAGTCAAGCAACGCGTCCGCCCGCGCGCGGGGCCGTCTTGACAGCCCTCCGGCGGCTTACATACTATTGCCGCGTCGCCCCCTCCGGGGCGGCGCAAACCCGCGGTCAGACTCTTCAGACTCGATGCACAACGCGCGCTCTTATGACTTCGCCTTTACCGGCCGCTTCCCCTTCGGGGGGCGGCGGGCCGGGCGGGCTTCGGGCGTGCGTGCGGGGGCGGGAGAGGGCTGAGACGCCGCACACCAAGAGGTCCAGAACAGCGCCGGCCGCGACACCCCGCAGGAGGAAGTCGCGGCCGGCTCTTTTCGCGCCGGAGGGGCGGGCGGGGCGCGCCCGCGAGGAGCCACACGAGATGACCATCGAAGACTGGCGGGTCGAGATAGACAAGATTGACGGCGAGCTGCTCCGGCTGCTGAACGCGCGCGCGGAGCTGGCCGCGCGCGTGGGCGAGTCGAAGCGCGTCGCGGGGCTCTCGGTCTGCGACCGCGGGCGCGAGCGCGAGGTGGTCGAGCGCGCGCGGCGCGACAACCGCGGGCCGCTCGAC
>DASVSK010000243.1:0-1597 GCA_036388135.1 Pyrinomonadaceae bacterium
TGACGAAGACGCGCCCCTCGCCGTGCAGCCCGTGCGAGCCCGACGCGCCCTGCCCGCCCGCGCTCACGACCTTGTACGCCCGCCCCTCGAAGCCGCCCAGCGTCGCCCCGCCCTGCGGCGCGAGCGCCCACGCGCCGCGCAGGAAGGACGTGAGCTGGTCGAACGTCTCCGACGGGCGCGGCCTGTCGTACGCGACGAGGAAGAAGACGACCCCGCCCGAGTAGCGGCCGAAGACGCGCACCTTCTCTTCGTTCGCGGGCCGGTTGTCGACGCTCCTGTAGGAGTGCATGACGAAGGGCATCCCCGGCAGCTCGGCCGAGAACTCGTCGCCCGGGTAGGTGTAGCGCGCCCACGCGGCCTCGTGCGGACCGAAGCCGCCCGCCGATGGCGTCGCGGCGTCCTGCGCGGCGGCACGCGACGCGCACGCGTGCGACAGCGCCGCGAAGGTAAGAAGCAAGAGCAGTCCGCGTCTCATCGTCAAACGTCCCCCGGCGTCAGGCTTGAAAGGAACTCTAAGAGGAGGTTCTGCGCGACGCGCGTCCGGTAGCGCGACGTCGAGCGCACGTCGTCAATCGGCTTTATCTCGCGCCCCAGTTCCTCGGCCGCCGACTTCAACAACCCGGCGTCCAGCCGCCGCCCGCTCAACACGCCTTCGGTCTGACGGCAGCGCAGCACGACCGGCGCGACGCTGCCGAGCGCGATGCGGACGCCGCCCAGCACGCCGCCCTCGACCTCGGCCAGCGCCGCGATGCAGACCTTCGAGATGGCCTGCGCGCGTCGCGTCCCGACCTTGCGGTAGAAGTGTCGCGCGCCCGCCGCGGGGCGCGGCAGCAGCACGCCCGCGATCAGCTCGTCGGCGCGCATGACGGTCTGCTTGTACGCGGTGTGGAACTCCGCGTAAGGGACGCGGCGCGCGCCCGCCGCCGAGACCAGCTCGACCTCCGCGCCGTAGGCGAGCAGCGCGGGCGGCGTGTCGGCGGCCGGGCTGGCGTTGGCGATGTTGCCGCCCACGGTGCCGCGGTTCTGGATGGCGACGCCGCCCGTCTCGCGCGCCGCCTGCCCCAGCATCGGGAAGTGACGGCCGAGGACTTCGCTCCGCCGCACGTCCGCGTAGGTCGTCAGCGCGCCGACCCGCACGTGCCCGTCCGACTCGGCGACGCCGCGCAGCTCCGGCAGGTGGCGGATGCTGAAGAACTTCCTGTGTTCGAGCCGCCCCGCCTCCAACAGCACCATCAAATCCGTCCCGCCCGCGAACGGCCGCCACGCGCCCGGCTCGTCGCGCAGAAGCGCCAACGCCTCCGCCAGCGCCCGCGGCACGACCAACTCGTAACTCGGCAGATACGCCCTCATAAATTAGCCACAGAGACACGGAGACACAGAGATTAGGATTTGATAGGACATGCCGGAGCACCGCGGGATTAAAGCACGAGGCGTTTAATGCCGGTTCTTAGCATTCGATTATTGAAGTTGATAAGTAACCCAATGTGCTTTCCCGTTACCCGTAAATATGTGAGCAGTTGGGCTTCAAAAATCGGGTCGTGGCGTTCGACACTTTTAATCTCCACCACCACCGTGTCCTCGACAAGCAAGTCGAGCC
>DASVSK010000244.1:0-4601 GCA_036388135.1 Pyrinomonadaceae bacterium
AACTTAACGCCCGTGACACCGCGGCGGAGTTGTGTGGTAATACGCCGTCACGTTTTCCCATCCGCCCCGTCCGAAGAACAGGCGAACCCCGATGAGAAAAAAGATACGGCAGTCGGCCGCCGCCGCGGTGGTCTGCGCTGCGCTCCTGCTCTCGGCGCACGCCGCGGCGACGGCCGCTGCGCGTCGGCAGACGCCGTCGTCCACGCTGCGCGGCGTCGTCAGAGACCCGCACGGCGCGGTCATCCCCGGCGCGACGGTCAGGGCCGCGCACGCCGCGACCGGCGCGTCGCGCGAGACGAAGACGAACGGGGAGGGGGCCTACGCGCTGGCGAGCCTGCCGCCCGGCGACTACGACGTGCGGGTCGAGGCGGCGGGCTTCGCCGCCAGGACCTCGGAGACGGCGGTGGCGCTGGGCGTCGGCCAGAGCGTCACGCTGGACGTGACGCTCGAAGTCGCCGGCCTCGTGGACACGTCGGACCTCGTCGCCGCGGCGCGGCTCGTCGACAACCACTCGTCGAAGGTCGACGGCGTCATCGACCGGCGCGAGATAGAGAACCTGCCGCTCAACGGCCGCAACTTCCTCGAACTCGCGCTGCTCACGCCGGGCAACGCCCCCGCGCCGAACTTCGACCCGACGAAGACGAACACGGTCGTCATCTCCTCGGCCGGGCAGTTCGGGCGCGGCGGCAGCGTGACGGTCGACGGCGCGGACGCCAACGACGACGTGGTGGGCGGCGCGGTGCAGAACGTCTCGCAGGACGCGGTGCGGGAGTTCCAGATCGCCACCAACCGCTTCGACGCGCGCCTCGGCCGCTCGGGCTCCGCGGTCGTCAACATAGTCACGAAGTCGGGGACGAACGAGCCGCACGGCTCGGCCTCGGCCTACTTCCGCGGGAGCCTCTTCCAGGGGCTGCCCGCGACCTTCGACCGCGGCCTCGGCGGCGGGCCGCCCTTCGACCGCCAGCAGTACTCCTTCACGCTCGGCGGCCCGGTCAGGAAAGATAAGGCGTGGTTCTTCGGCTCGCTCGAATACCGCAACCAGGACGGCGCGGTGCTCGTCGGCGCGCGCGACGCGGCGCGTCGCGCCATCACCCGCGGCACAGCCTCCGCCCCGCTCGACGACCTCCTCTCGACCGAGCGCTTCGACTGGAGGCCGACCGACGCCGACTCGCTCACGCTGCGCTACTCGCTCCAGCGCGAGGAGGACGTCGCGGCGAGCACGCTCGTCCGCTCCATCGGCTCGGCCTCGCAGCGGCAGTCGGCGCGCAACCGCGCGCACTCGCTGCTCGCCAGTTACGCGCGCCTGCTCTCGTCCGTCAGCGTCAACGAGGTCGGCTTCAGCTACTCGACCTTCTTGAACGTCACCGAGCCGCTGGCCGCCGGGCCGCAGCTCACCTTCCCGAGCATCCAGGACGGCTCCTCGTTCCGCGTCCCGCAACAGACCAGGCAGCGCCGCTTCCAGCTCTCCGACAACTTCACGACCGTCCGCGGCAGCCACGCGCTCTCCGCGGGCGGCGAGTTCCAGCGCGTGCTCTCCGGCTTCAACCTCGGCGTCTTCCGGCAGGGGCGCGTCGAGCTGATCGAAGACTTCCCCGACTTCGACCGCAACGGCGACGGGCGCGTCGACGACCTCGACCTCCTCTTCGCCGTCACGCTCCGCAGCGCCTTCCCCGAACGCCCGCTCGTTATCCCCGACGCCGACAACTCGTACCTCGCCGCCTACGCGCAGGACGACTGGCGCGTCGCGCCCTCGCTCACGCTCAACCTCGGGCTGCGCTACGAGCTGGACACGAACGTCAAGAACGTCAGCGGCTACGGCGACATCAACCCGCTCGTCCGCCCGTTCCTGCGCGGCGAGCGCCACGCCGACCGGAACAACTTCGCGCCGCGCGTCGGCGTCAACTGGTCGCCGAACGACGGCCGCACCTCCCTGCGCGCCGGGTACGGCATCTACTACGACCGGGTGACGCTGGAAATCATCTCGCTCGAACGCGGGCTCGACGGCCGCGCTCTCCCCGTCGAGGTGCGCGCCGGGAACGTCTTCTTCTTCCCGCCGCCGCCTTCAACGTGCCTCTTCGACCCCGTCTGCGGGCGGTTCCCGCCGCCCGCGCCGACGCTCGCCGACCCGTTCTCGGGCTTCGTCCTGCCGGGCGAGGGCGCGGGCGGCATCAACATCATCGACAACGGGCTCCAGAACCCGATGGTGCAGCAGACGGGCGTCGGCATCCAGCACGAGTTCGCGCGCGACTACGTGGTGCGCGCCGACTACGTCCACAACTTCGGCACGCACTTCATCATCGGCCGCACCATCGGCCGCGTCTTCAACCCCGTCGTCGGCGGCCCCGACCCGGTCAAGAATCTTGAGTCGAGCGTGAAGACGAAGTACGACGGGCTGCTCCTGAGCGTCGAGAAGCGTTACACGCGCGGCTTCCGTTTCCGCGCCTCTTACACGCTGTCGAAGGCTTTCAACTACGCGAACGACGACCAGATTCCTTTCTCGAACGGCCCCGTAGACCCCCTGAACCTCCAGCTCGAATACGGCCCGACGCCGAACGACCAGCGCCACCGCTTCGCCTTCGCGGGCGTCTTCGACGCGCCGCTCGGCTTCCGGGTCGCGCCGCTCTGGACGGTCGCCTCGGGCGTGCCGATGGACGTCCTCATGCCCGACGGCGCTTCGCGCATCCCCACGCTCCAGCGCAACGCGGGCGGCCGCCTCTTCCGCACCGGCGCGGAGCTGAACGCCTACGTCAATCAGCTCAACGCGGCGGGCGGCGTCGCGGGGCAGCCGCTCCCGCTCGTCCGCGAAGAGGCGCGCTTCAACGACTCGTTCAACTCGTTCGACCTGCGGCTCGGGCGGCCCTTCGGGGTCGGCGAGCGCGTGACGGTCGAGCCCGTCGCGGAGGTCTTCAACCTCTTCAACGTGACGAACGTGCTCGGCGTCTCGAACGTCAACTACTCGGGCTTCTCGAACGTGCTCGTGCGCGACAGCAACGACCCTTCGAGCCCCGGCTTCCTGCGCTCGTCCTCCTTCGGCCGCCCCGTCACGACGGCCGGCGGCGTCTTCGGCTCCGGCGGCCCGCGCGCCTTCCAGTTCGCCGCGCGCGTGACGTTCTGAAGTGGCTGATAGCTCTCATGACTGATTCGGGGCTCAAGCGGCAGTTGGGGCTGGCGACGGCGGCGGCGGTGGTCGTCGGCGAGGTCGTCGGCGTCGGGATATTCCTGACGCCCGCCGCCATGACCAAGTCGGCGGGCTCGCCGCTGCTGGTGCTCGTCGTCTGGCTGCTGTCGGGGGCGATGGCGCTGTCGGGCGCTCTCTGCTACGGCGAGCTGGCGGCGCGCTACCCGGCGGCGGGCGGCGGCTACGTCTACCTGCGCGAGGCTTACGGGCCCGCGCCCGCGTTCCTCTACGGGTGGATGGCGCTGCTCGTGGTCGACCCGGGGCTGACGGCCGCGCTCGCCGTCGGCGCGGCCTCATACGTGGGCTACGCCGCGGGACTCCCGCCCGCGGGGGTGAAGGCCGTGGCCGTCGGCGGCATCCTCGCGCTGGCGGCGGTCAACGTCCGCGGGATACAGCTCGGCGGGTGGGTCGTGCGGTGGCTGACGCTCGTCAAAGTCGCCGTGCTCCTCGTCATCCTGCTGTGGGGCTTCGGGATGGGACTGGGCGACTGGTCGCACTTCCGCCCGCTCGTCGAGCGGCGCGCGGGGTCGCCGCCGCTCGCGGGGGCTCTGGCCGGGGGGCTCGTCGCGGCCTTCTTCTCGTTCGGCGGGTGGTGGGACTTGAGCAAGCTGGGCGGCGAGGTGCGCGACCCCGAGCGCAACCTGCCGCGCGCGCTCGCGCTCGGGGTGCTCGCCGTCACGGCCCTCTACGTCCTGACGAGCGCGGCCTTCGTCTACCTCGTCCCGCCGGAGGGCGTCACCACGGGCGAGGCTTTCGCCGCGCAGGCGGGCGAGGCGCTCTTCGGCCGGGCGGGCGGGCTCGTCTTCACCTCGGTCGTGGTCGTGGCGGTCACGGGCAGCCTCGCCGCCTTCACGATGGCCGCGCCGCGCGTCTACTTCGCGATGGCGCGCGACGGGCTGTTCCCACGCGCGGCGGCGCGGCTCCACCCGCGCTACGGCACGCCCGCGCGCGCCGTCGTCGTGCAGGCCGCGCTGGCCTCGGCGCTCGTGCTGCTCGGCTCGTTCGAGGAGATAATCTCCTACTTCATGTTCGCCGTCGTCCTCTTCATCACGCTGACCGTGGCCGGGCTGTTCGTGCTGCGCAGGCGCGAGCGCGCCGCGCCCTTCCTGACCCCGCTCTACCCCTTCACGCCGGCCGCCTACATACTGCTGAGCGCGGCGCTGCTGGCGCTGCTGGCGGCGGGCGGCCCGCGGCAGGCGCTGCTCGGCGTCGCGGTGGTGGCGCTGGGGCTGCCCGTCTACTATCTTGTCTCCCGCGGCCGCGCGGCGGGAGCCGAAGGAGAAGGAGCACAGACATGACCTGGATCAAGACCATCCCTTTTGAAGAGGCGGACGAGCGACTGCGCCGGGCGATGGAGGCGCAGCGCGGGCTCTACCCGGCGGAGTACGCCGAGCCCGTCCACCCGACGCCCGACGGCGCGTCG
>DASVSK010000245.1:0-5383 GCA_036388135.1 Pyrinomonadaceae bacterium
CCGCACGTCGCTCGCCACGCCCGGCCAGGCCGCGCCGGTCGCGCCGCCCGCCGACGCGGGGTTGACGATGATGAGTGGGAGCGTCGACATTTTCGATTTCAGATTTCCGATTTTAGATTCGGGGGGACGCCCCCTAAGAGCTGGCGCGCGAGGCGTCGGGCGCGGGCTTGAGGACGTCGCGCCTGGCTTCGAGGGCGCGGGCGGCCCTGTCCTGCTCGCCCAGCTCGGCTATCTTCGACATGCAGAAGTCGGCGATCTCCTTGTAAGTCCTCACCGAGTCGCGGCGCTCGTAGAAGTCGGAGAGGTCGAGCACGGGGCCGAAGTGTACGCGTACGGGCTCGCCGCCGCGCCAGTTGCCGAGGACCTGCCGCGCGAGGTCGTTGCCGAGCCCCGCGATGAAGACGGGGACGACCTGCGGGCGCGCCTCCTTGATGAGCTTGCCGACGCCGGGCTGCGGCCGCAGGTACGTGTAGGGGTCTGAGCCCTTGTTGCGCGTGCCCTCGGGGTGGAAGCCGACGACGTTGCCCTCGCCCTCGCGGCAGAGCGAGGCCAGCAGGCGCATCGAGAACTTGTCGAACTCACGCTTATCGAGTTTCGGGTTGTCGCCGCCCGCGAAGAAGGGCGGGAACATCGACCACCAGCCCATCACTAAGTTAACGAGGAGGCCGGCGGGGCTGTCGTAGAAGAAGCGCCCGCGGACGGGGAAGAAGAGCTGCTTGCGCCAGCGCGTGCGGCGGAAGAGCACGGTCGAGACGACGTACATGTCGAAGAACGAGCGGTGGTTGGCGACGAGCAGCAGCGGCCGCCCGCGATCTGCCGCCTCGACGTGTTCGAGCCCGCCGACGCGTATCAGGTTGTAGGTCGAGAGGTGAATCCAGCCCGCGCCGAGCGTCCGCTGGCAGAACGTCCAGAAGCGCTTCCAGCGCCCGCGGTTCATCCGCCACGTCAGCCGGAACGCCAGGCGCTCGAACGGCGAGAGCGCCGACAGCTCCCCGGCCGTCGGCACGGGCGCGGCAGTCCCGCCCTCCTCGTTCAACTCGGCGCTGGTCTCCATCGGGGCCTTCATGGTCGAAGGCTCAAAGTTAATAGACTGACGCGGGACGCGCAAGCGGAGCGCGCCTGTCAGTCAATCGAGAAGTACTTCGCCTCCTCGTGGTGGACGATGATGGCGGAGGTGGACTGCTCCGGGACGAGCTGGAACTCTTCCGACAGCTCGACGCCGATGCGCTCGGGGCCGAGCAGGTCGAAGAGCTTCGTCTGTTCTTCGAGGTCGGGGCAGGCCGGGTAGCCGAAGCTGAAGCGCGAGCCCTGGTAGCCCTGGTGGAAGAGTTTCGGAAGCTCGGCGGCGTCGCGCCCCGCTATCCCCAGCTCTTCGCGGACGCGCTTGTGCCAGAGCTCCGCGAGCGCCTCGGCCGACTCGACCGAGAGGCCGTGGAAGTAGAGGTAGTCTCTGTAGTTGTCGGAGCGGAACAGCTCCTGCGCGTACTCGCTGGCGCGGCGGCCGACGGTGACGAGCTGGAAGGCGACCGTGTCCACGCGCCCAGACTCCCTCGAAGCGAAAAAGTCCGCCAGGCACAGACGCCGCCCCGCGGGCTGGCGCGGGAAGGTGAAGCGCGCGCGCTCCGTCCGCCCGTCTTCCTGGTAGACGACGAGGTCGTTGCCCTCGGACTGGCACGGGAAGTAGCCGTAGACGACCTGCGGGACGATTAAGCCCTCGCGCCCCGAGCGCGCCTTCAGCTCCTCGTAGGCGGGACGCACCTTCTCCTCGACGAGGGCGCGGTACTCGTCCGCGGGCCTGCGCCCCTGCTTGAACTGCCACTGCCCCTTGAAGAGCGCCGTCTCGTTGACGAAGCGGAAGACCTCTTCGAGCGGGACGCGCTCGACGACGCGCGAGCCGTAGAAGGGCGCGCGCGGGATGGGCGCGTCGGGGTTAACGTCCGAGCGCGCGGTGTGCGACGCGGCCTCGGGCGAGCGGAGCACGCCGCGTGGGCGCGCGCGCGCGGCGCGCGCGCCGAGCTTCGCGTCCTCGCCGACCAGCTCCTCCGCGTCGTCGCCCGCCGCCTCGGCCGCCTCTGCCGAAGCGCCATTCCCCGCCCCGGCCACGGCCTTAGCGGCCCTCGCCGGCGGCGGCGCGGCCGACTTCTCCGCGTGCGCGCCGGAGCCGGTGAGCAGGTCCATCGTGTGCAGCCCGTCGAAGGCGTCGCGCGCGTAGAAGAGCCGCCCCTTGTAGAGCGACTCCAAATCCTCTTCGACGTAGCGGCGCGTCAGGGCCGCGCCGCCGAGAACGACGGGGACGCCGATGCCGCGCTCGTTCATCAGCTCGAGGTTGTCGCGCATGATGAGCGTCGACTTGACGAGCAGCCCCGACATGCCGACGGCGTCGGCCTTGTGCTCCTCGGCGGCCTGGAGGATGGCCTCGACGGGCTGCTTGATGCCGAGGTTGACGACGCGGTAGCCGTTGTTCGTCAGGATGATGTCCACCAGGTTCTTGCCGATGTCGTGGACGTCGCCCTTGACGGTGGCGAGCACCATCGTCCCCTTCGCCGTCGCCCCGCCCTTCTTCTCCATGAAGGGTTCGAGGAAGCGCACCGCCGCCTTCATCACCTCGGCCGACTGGAGGACGAACGGGAGCTGCATCTGCCCGCTCCCGAAAAGCTCGCCGACCGTCTTCATGCCGTCGAGCAGGACGTTGTTGATGATGTCGAGCGCGCTGTAGCTTTCGAGCGCGAGCTTGAGGTTGTCTTCGAGCCCGACCTTCTCGCCGTCGACGACGTGGCGCTTGAGCCGCTCGTCGACGGGGAGGTTCTCGTCGGCCTTCTGCTCCTTCTTCGCCTTGACGCCCTCGAAGAGCCTCGTGAACTCGCCCAGCGGGTCGTAGGTGCAGACGTCGCCCTCGAAGCGGCGCTCGTCGTAGATGAGCTGCCGCGCGACCTCGCGCTCGCGCTCGGGGATGCGGTTGAGCGGGACTATCTTTGACGCGTTGACGATGGCCGCGTCGAGCCCCGCCTCGACCGCCTCGTGGAGGAAGACCGAGTTGAGGACGACGCGCGACGCCGCGTTCAGGCCGAAGGAGATGTTCGAGACGCCGAGGATGGTGAAGCAGCCCGGCAGCTCCGCCTTTATCCTCCGCAGGGCCGCGACGGTCTCGGCGGCGTTGCGCCTGTCCTCCTCGATGCCGGTCGAGATGGGCAGCGCCAGCGGGTCGAAGAAGATGTCGTGCGCGGGGAAGCCCAGCTCGCGGGTCGCCTGCTCGTAGGCGCGCGTCGCTATCCTCAGCTTGCCGTCGGCCGTGCGCGCCATCCCCTCCTCGTCGATGGTGCCGACGACGACGGCCGCGCCGTACTCCTGCGCCAGCCCCACGACCTTCCTGAAGCGCGGCTCGCCGTCCTCGTAGTTCGTCGAGTTGAGGATGGACTTGCCGCCCGCGTGCTGGAGGCCCGCCTCCATCTTCTCCCACTCGGTCGAGTCGAACATGAGCGGGACTTTGACCTGCGTGACGAGGCGCGAGGCCAGCTCGTGCATGTCGCGCACGCCGTCGCGGCCGACGTAGTCGACGTTGACGTCGAGGACGTGCGCGCCCTCGCGCTCCTGCTCGCGCGCGAGCGAGACGAGCCCGTCCCAGTTCTCGTCGCCCAGCAGGTCGCGCATCTTCTTCGAGCCCGACGCGTTGACGCGCTCGCCGACGATGAGGAACGACGCGTCCTGCGCGTACGGCTGCTGGATGAAGATGGATGAGGCCGCCGGGACGACGCCCGCCGCGTCGCGCGCCTTCGGCGCGAGGCCCCCGACCCTCTCGACGAGGAGCTTCAGGTGCTCGGGGGTCGTGCCGCAGCAGCCGCCGACGACGTTCGCCCCGAAGTCGCGCGCGAAGTGCTCGACCTGCGCGACGAACGACTCCGCCGTCTCGTCGTAGTGCATCTTCCCGTCCCTGACCTCGGGCAGCCCTGCGTTGGGCAGCACCGAGACGGGGAGCCGCGTGTTCTCGCAGAGGTAGCGGACGCTCTCGGCCATGTTGCGCGGGCCGGTGCCGCAGTTGAGGCCGACGACGTCGACGGGGAACGGCTGGAGCGCGGTCAGCGCCGCGCCGATCTCGGTGCCGGGCAGCATCGTGCCCCAGGGCTCAATCGTCACCTGCGTGATGACGGGCACGCGGCCGCCGCGGCGCTTGAACTCCTCGAAGATGGCCGCCAGCGTGGCCTTCGTCTGGAGCAGGTCCTGGCAGGTCTCGACGATGAGCAGGTCCGCGCCGCCGTCGAGCAGGCCGCGCGCCTGCACGCCGTAGGCGGCCTTCACCTCGGCGTAGGTGATGTGCCCGAGCGTGGGCGACTTCGTCCCCGGCCCCATCGAGCCGGCGACCCAGCGCGGCCGCCCCGCGGTCGAGAAGTCTGCGGCGACGCGGCGCGCCAGCTCGGCCGCCTTCACGTTCAGCTCGTAGGCCATGTGGCCGATGCCGTACTCGTCGAGGACGTAGGGGATGCTGCCGAACGAGTCGGTCTCGACCACGTCGCAGCCGGCCTCGAAGAAGGAGGCGTGGACGCGCTCGACCGCCCCGGGGCGGCTGACGAGCAGGTACTCGTTGCACCCCTCGTACTGCGCGCCGCCGAAGTCGTCCGCCGAGAGGTTCTGCACCTGGAGGTTCGTGCCCATCGCGCCGTCGAAGACGACGACGCGCTCTTTTAACGTCTCAAGGAAGTTGCTCATGTCTTGAAGTCGACTACTCACAAAAAGCCCCGCGCTAAACAACGCGGGGCTCGCCATCGAAAGCCTTTATTCTGACGGGCCCCGGCGGGGCCGGCCGAGCTGTTTAGCGGATTATTTTACGTGGCCGCAAGTCGCCTTAACTCACCACGTTTGCCCGTGTATTGAAACACCGCGGTGGACGCGTGTCAAGAATATGCGGGCTTCATGGTTTCCATATTGTCCAACGTCTCCGCGCTGTGCTAACTTCCCTGCCGGCTCTTCCGTTCCAGACTCCTTTCGCTTCCGACATGCGACGCGCCATCTACCCCGGCTCCTTCGACCCGCTGACCAACGGCCACCTCGACATCATCGAGCGCGGCTCGAAGCTCTTCGACGAGATCATCATCGCCGTCCTCGTCAACCCGGAGAAGCGCGCGCTCTTCACGGTCGAGGAGCGGCGCGAGATGCTGGAGGAGGTCCTGACGCTCGCCGACGGCCACGGCTGCCGCCTGCGGGTCGACTCCTTCCAGGGGCTCCTCATGCGCTACGCCGTCGAGCAGCGCGCGGACGCCGTGGTGCGCGGCATCCGCGCCATCTCGGATTACGAGTACGAGCTTCAGATGGCCCTCATGAACCGCCGGCAGGAGCCGGGCATCGAGACCGTCTTCATGATGGCGGCCGAGGCGTACTCCTACGTCAGCTC
>DASVSK010000246.1:0-10986 GCA_036388135.1 Pyrinomonadaceae bacterium
AACTTAACCTCAAGGCAGGCGGCCGTACATGGCCGTCATCTCGCGGAGGCGCGCGGCGAGCGGGTCGGTGAGCGCGCCGGGGGCGTAGCGCCAGGCCCAGTTGCCTTCGGCGCTGGCGGGCGTGTTCATGCGCGCGTCGGAGGGGAGGCCGAGCACGTCCTGTAGTTGCGCGACGGCGAGCGTGGCGACCGACATCTGCACGGCGCGGATGAAGTCCCAGTGTATCTCGGAGCCGTCCGTGCCGAGGTACTTCAGGCACAGCTCGCGCTCGCGCCGCTCGCCCTCGGGGGCGGCCGCGCGCGCGCGCTGCGCGTACCAGCCCGCGACCGTGTCGTTGTCGTGCGTGCCGGTGTAGGCGACGGTGTTGTGCGCGTACTCGTGAGGCAGGTGCGTGTCGTGCGGGTCGCCGCCGAAGGCGAACTGGAGGACGCGCATGCCGGGGAAGCCGAACTCGTCGCGCAGCCGGTGGACGTCGGCGGTGATGGTGCCGAGGTCTTCGGCGATGATGGGCAGCTCGCCGCCCTGCGCGCCCTTGAGCGTCTCGAAAAGCTCGCGCCCCGGCGCGTCGACCCAGCGCCCGCGCTCGGCCGTCTCGTGCTCGGCCGGCACCTCCCAGTAGGCCGCGAAGCCGCGGAAGTGGTCGAGCCTCACGACGTCGACTATCTTCAGGGTCTCGCGCACGCGCTCGACCCACCAGCGGAAGCCGTCCTCGCGCATCCGCCCCCAGTCGTACAGGGGATTCCCCCAGAGCTGACCCGTCTTGCTGAAGGCGTCGGGCGGGACGCCGGCGACCGCCTCGGGCGAGCCGTCGTCCTTGAGCTTGAAGAGTTCGGGCTTGGCCCACACGTCGGCCGAGTTGTGCGCGACGAAGATGGGCATGTCGCCGACGACGCGGACGCCGCGCTCGTTGGCGTACTTCTTGAGCTTGAGCCACTGGTGGAAGAAGACGTACTGGAAGAACCTGTGCGCCTCGGCGCGCTCGGCGAAGGAGGTGCGCGCCGCCTCGATTGCCGCCGGCTCGCGCCGCGCCAGCCCCGCGACCCAGGTGTTCCAGGGACGGCCGTCGTACTCGTCCTTGAGCGCGGCGAAGAGCGCCCAGTCGTCGAGCCAGACCGAGGCGAAGCCGAGAAAGCCCTCGTAGTCACGGCGCAGCCCCTCGTCGCCGCGCAGCTTCGTCATGAAGTTCTTATGCGCCTTCTCCAGCAGCCCGCGCTTGTACCCGATGACCTTGCCGTAGTCGACGCGCCCCGCCGGGAGGTCGGGCGGGTTCCGCACGTCCGCGTCGGCGAGCAGCCCCGACTCGACCAGCTTCTCGGGGCTGACGAGGTTGGTGTTGCCGGCGAAGGCCGAGAAGGCCGAGTAGGGCGAGTCGCCGTAGCCCGTGGGGCCGAGCGGCATGATCTGCCAGAAGGTCTGGCCCGCCGCCGCCAGCCAGTCGACGAACCTGTAAGCCTCGCCGCCCAAATCCCCGATGCCGAAGCGCCCCGGCAGGCTCGTCGGGTGGAGTAGAATCCCGCTCGCTCTTTTGATTTTCATTCTTCCCTCGCTCTTCCTTAATGGGACGGGGAATTCACATGGGTGGACAGGATTGACAGGATAAGTAGAGTTAAGATTTAAGACTTCATATTTGAGATTTCAAATCTGAAATCTGTAATTGCCTTTATCCTGTCAATCCTGTCCATCCATGTGAATTCCTTCTTACTCGGAGGTCAGGGCCCAGCACCTCAAAACTTCCGCCACGCTCCATGCCTGCGCGACGCAGCCGCGCGCGTGGAAGGGCGGGACGGCGTCGAAGACCTCGCTGATTGAGCCGACGCACGCGTCGTCGAGGTGCGGGAGGAAGCCTTCGAGGAAGCGGCGCGCGCCCGCGCGGTCTTCCGGGTAGACCTTGAGCCACGCGTCGACGAACGGGCCGACGAGCCAGCCCCAGACCGTGCCCTGGTGGTAGGCGGCGTCGCGCGTCTTCAGGTCGCCGTGGTAGGTCGGCTTGAAGTCCGGGTGGTCGGGCGAGAGCGAGCGCAAGCCCACGGGCGTCAGCAGCTTCTCCCGCACGACGTTGACGACCGGCTCCCAACGCGCGCGCTCCAAGACCGCGTGTTCGAGCGAGACGGCGAGCAGTTGGTTCGGCCTGCACGCGGGGTCGTCACCGCCGCCCAGCTCCCGGCTCTCGACCACGTCGAAGAGGTGGCCGCCCGCCTCGTACCAGAAGCGCTCGTTGAAGGAGCGGCGGCACCGCTCGGCGTGCCCGCGCAGCTCTTCGGCCCGCCCCCCGTCGCCCGCCTCGCGCGTCCAGCCTTCGAGCAGCCGCAGCGCGTTGTACCAGAGCGCGTTTATCTCGACGGCCTTGCCGCGCCGCGGCGTCACCACCCAGCCGTCGCACTTCGCGTCCATCCACGTGAGCTGGTAGCCCTCCTCGCCCTGCGCGAGCAGGCCGTCCGCCGGGTCGACGCGGATGCCGAAGCGCGTGCCCTCAAGATGTCGGTCGACGATCTCCCGCATCTTCGGCAGGAGGATTTCGAGCGTGAGGCGGTCGCCGGACACTTTCAGATAGCGGTCGAGCGCGTGGAAGAACCAGAGCGTGGCGTCGGCCGTGTGGTAGAGCCCTTCGCTCGCGCCGTCGGGGAACATGTTCGGGATGAGCCCGTCGCGGACGTACTGGCCGAAGGTGCGTAGAATCCAGCCCGCCTCGCGGTGCCTTCCGGTCGTGCAGGTCAGCCCTTCGAGGCTGATCATCGTGTCGCGCCCCCAGTCGGTGAACCAGTGGTAGCCGGCGATGACGCTCCGCACCTCTTCGCCGGCGGCGTGCGCGCGCGCGGCGTCGTCCTGCCGCCCCGAGGGCGCGATGACGAACTGGTCGGCGGCGAGGACCAGCTCGGCGGCGACGCCTTCGCGCGCCGCGGGCGCGGCCATTGAGAGCAGTCGCCCGCGCCGCTCGCGCTCGGCCCCTTCGGCCTCCTCGGGCACCAGCGCGCGTATCAGCTCCCACGACTCGGTCGAGCCGACGAGCGTGGCGCCCGCCTCCTTCGACACGTCGACGCTGAAGTAGCCGGGGCTCCACAGCTCGCCCGTGTGGTCGTAGCCGCGGCGCTCCTCCGACCTGTAGTGGACGTTCTGGAGCTTGCCGCCGTCGAGGGCGAAGGTCGCGCGCTGCCCGTAGATTTTGAGCCGCAGCGGCGGGTACCTCTGCCCCGTCGAGACTTCGAGCCGGTCTTCGGTCGAGGTGACGGTGTAGCCCTCGTCGGCAGAGGCGTGGAGGGTCTCTTCGAGCGGGCGGAACTGGAGCGCGGGTCTCAGCTTCAGCCGGAGTGGCCCTTCGCCCTCGACGAGGCGGTAGTTGACGTGGACGGTGTTCTGGCTGTGGACGAGCAGGACGCGCTTCTCGACGGCCGCGCCGCCCAGCTCGTAGCGCCAGACGGGCAGCCCGCCTTCGAGGCGGAACTCGCGCAGGTGCTTCGCGCCGGGCCATTCGAGCTGCCCGCCGACGCGCTCCTGCCCGCCGATCTGCTGGCGCGCGCCCCCCGGCAGACGCACCCACTCCGAGAGGTGGTTGAACATCATCGTGCGCCCGAGCGGCGTCCGCAGCGCCGCGACGAGCAGCCCGTGGTAGCGGCGCGTCGGGACGCCCGCCAGCGTCCCCGAGGCGAAGCCGCCCAGCCCGTTCGTCACCAGCCACTCGCGCCCGAGCATCAGCTCGGCGTCGTGCGTGTCCGCCTCCGTGAATGTCAGCCTGCGAACCGGCCCGACGTTTACGCCTTCCACTCGTCGCCCTCCCACTCCCGCAGCAGCTCGTCGCGCACCTCTTCCTCCTCGCTCTGCCCTTCGCCGTCGGCCGGGTCGCCCGCCGCGTCCGCGTCGAAGGGGGCCAGCGCGACCGCCGCCTCGCCGGGGATGCACCAGTTGTTCTTCGTCTCCAGCGGAGGCGTCCCCGTCCCGCCGTAGACGTAATCCTCGCTCGACCAGACCGTCTTCCAGACCTTCCCCGGCGGCGGCGCGAGCAGCGGCTCGGGCGCGGGGTTCAGGCCCAGGTCGGGGCCGAGGTTGACGACGAGCAGGCGGTCGTCGCCGCCCACGCCGAAGAAGCGCAGGGCGAAAGCCTCCGCGCTCAGGACCGCGCCGTCCAGTCCCCGCGGCTCCTGCGCGGAGAAGACCGCGTCGGAGCGCCTGAGCTTGAGCAGGTCGCGGTGCAGCTCGTAGACCTCGCGGTGCGCCTCGCGCTCCGAGAGGTCGAGCTTGCAGCGCTCGAAGGCCGCGGGGTCGACGGGGTCGGGCAGGCGCGTGCGCGTCTCGCGCGTGGCGATGCTGCGGAACTGCGCGAGGAACTCGGCGCGGCCGCGCCTGACCTTCTCGGCCAGCCCCGCCTCGTGGTCGGCGAAGTAGCGGAAGGGCGTGGAGGCCGCGAACTCCTGACCCATGAAGAGCATCGGCGTGCCGGGCAGAAGCAGCGTGAGCGCCGTCATCGCGCGCAGGCGGCCGGGGCTCGTCAGCCGGTGCGCGCGCAAGCCCCGCGCCGAGTTGGCGATCTGGTCGTGGTTCTGCATGAAGTTGACGAAGACCTGCGGCGCGAGCCCGAAGGTCGGCGTCCCGCGCCGGTGGCGCTGCCACTTGTAACGCTGACCCTGGTAAAGAAAGCCGTACTTGGCCGACGAGACGAACTCCTGCGGCGCGCCGCGGTAGTCGGAGTAGTAAGCCTCGCTCCTGCCGGTCAGCGCGACCATCGCCGAGTGATGAAAGTCGTCGTTCCAGAGCCCGTCGAGCCCGTAGCCGCCGCGCTCGGCCGCGAGAACCATGCGCGTGTCCTGCGGCTCGTTCTCGCCGACGATGATTGTCTCGCGCCCGCGCGCGGCCTCGCGCACCTCGCGGCTGAGGGCGGCGAGGATGTGCTCCGCGGAGTCGTCCACGATGCTCTGCGTGGCGTCGAGCCGCAGGCCGTCGAAGTGGAACTCCTCGACCCAGTAGCGCGCGTTCGAGAGGAAGAACTCGCGGACGGGGGCCGAGTGTTCGCCGTCGAAGTTGAGCGCCTGGCCCCACTCGTTCCGGTGGCGGTCGGTGAAGTAGTGGCGCGAGAACTGTCCGAGGTAGTTGCCGTCGGGCCCGAGGTGGTTGTAGACGACGTCGAGGATGACGGCGAGCCGGAGGGCGTGCGCCTCGTCGATGAAGCGGCGCAGGTCGTCGGGCTCGCCGTAGAGCCGCGTCGGCGCGTAGAGGCAGACGCCGTCGTAGCCCCAGCCGAAGCGCCCCGGAAAATCCGCCACCGGCATCAGCTCGACGCACGTCACGCCCAGGTCGGCCAGCTCCTTCAACTGCGCCGCGGCGGCCGCCAGCGTCCCCTCGCGCGTAAACGTGCCGACGTGCATCTCGTAGACGACCTGCCCCTTGAGCGCCGCGCCCTTCCAGCCGCCGTCCGTCCAGCGGAACCCCGAAGGGTCTTCGACGCGCGAAGCCCCGTGCGGCCCCTCGGGCTGGAAGCGCGAGGCCGGGTCGGGGTAGAGGTAGTCGTCGCCGCCGTCGAGCCGGAAGCGGTAGAGCGC
This sequence comes from Pyrinomonadaceae bacterium, assembly GCA_036388135.1. Classification (GTDB taxonomy): domain Bacteria; phylum Acidobacteriota; class Blastocatellia; order Pyrinomonadales; family Pyrinomonadaceae; genus QHXN01. Next base: position 5,529 of record DASVSK010000246.1, read on the forward strand.
CCCCGCGCCCACGCCCTCGACGAGCGCGGAGAAGTAGCCGCCCTCTTCGCGCCCCAACTCGTAGGCCCGACGCCCGCCCGCCTCCTCGAAGACGACCTCGACGCGGCCTCGCCGCGGGGCCCAGACGCGGAAATGCACGCCGCCCCCCGCCAGCACCTCCGCCCCGACGGGCAGCCTCCTCGCAAGCCTGTTCGTCGTCATCCGCGAATAACGTTTCCGGTCGGTTGTTCCCTGTGGCGCAATTCTAAACGCGCCGCCCGAAGAAAGGCGAATACTCGCGCGACGGCCTCGCGTAAGTGTCGCGTTTGTCTGAAATCTGTCTCCCGCCCGCGCCCGTAAATGCTTAAGCGCGCGTTTCGGGGCGGGGTGTGCCCGATTCTCCCGAGACCCGCGAAGGTTTCGACAAGAATCCGCTTTATTGCTCTATCAAGCCGGGCGTGTGACCGGTCGCACACTCGAATTTCATCGACACGAGCAGGGCTTCGACGAGCCGGGGAGGAGTTGAGTCAAAGGTGAGCGATAGCGAGCAGAACGACGGCGGAGGCGAGCGCCCCGTCCTCACGAACAGGCAGGGGCATCCCGTCTACGACAACCAGAACAACCGCACCGTGGGCGACCGCGGGCCGACCGTCCTTGAGAACTACCAGTTCCTTGAGAAGATTTCCCACTTCGACCGCGAGCGCACGCCTGAGCGCGTCGTCCACGCGCGCGGCGCGGGCGCGCACGGCTACTTCGAGGCTTACGGCCGCATCGGCGACGACCCCGCGTCGAAGTACACGCGCGCGAAACTCTTTCAGGAGCAGGGCAAGCGCACGCCCGTCTTCGCGCGCTTCTCGACCGTCATCCACGGCGGCCACTCGCCCGAGAACCTGCGCGACCCGCGCGGCTTCGCCCTCAAGTTCTACACCGAGGACGGCAACTGGGACTTGGTCGGCAACAACCTGCAAATCTTCTTCATCCGCGACGCCGTCAAGTTCCCCGACGTCGTCCACGCCTTCAAGCCCGACCCCGTCACCAACCGGCAGGACGTGCGCCGCATCTTCGACTTCATCAGCCTCACGCCCGAGTCGATGCACATGATTACCTGGCTCTTCAGCCCGTGGGGCATCCCCGCCAACTACCGCGAGATGCGCGGCTCGGGCGTCAACACCTACAGGATGGTCAACGCCGGCGGCGAGGCCGTCATCGTCAAATACCACTTCCGCCCGAAGGCGGGCGAGCGCAACCTGACGCAGGAACAGGCCGACAGGATAGGCAACTTCAACCACGCCACCCAGGACTTGTACGAGGCCATCGAGCGGGGCGAGTTCCCCGAGTGGGAGATGTTCGTGCAGGTGATGTCGGACGACCCGCACGAGGAGTTGGACTTCGACCCGCTCGACGCGACGAAGGTCTGGCCCGAGGAGCAGTTCCCGCTGCTCGCGGTCGGCCGCCTCGTGCTCGACCGCAACCCCGTCAACTACTTCGCCGAGGTCGAGCAGGTCGCCTTCGGGACGGGCGTGCTCGTCGACGGGCTCGACTTCTCCGACGACAAGCTTTTGCAGGGTCGCACCTTCTCCTACTCAGACACGCAGCGCCACCGCGTCGGCGCGAACTACCTGCAACTGCCCATCAACCGCCCGAAGACGCACGTCGCCACCAACCAGCGCGACGGCCAGATGGCCTACCACGTCGACGGCGTCGAGGCCGGCGAGAACCCGCACGTCAACTACGAGCCCTCGGGCAAGCCCGACTCGCTCACGGAAGCGCCGCGCGCGGGCAAGGAGCACACGCCCTTCGTCTCCGGGCACGTCGTCCGCCAGAAGATCGGCCGTCAGAACAACTACGGCCAGGCCGGCGCGCGCTACCGCGCGATGGAAGACTGGGAGCGCGACGAACTCATCTCCAACCTCGTCGGCGCGCTCTCGCTCTGCGACGAAGGCATACAGGCGCGCATGGTCTCGCACCTCTCGCAGTGCGACGAGGCCTACGGCCGCCGCGTCGCCGAAGGTCTCGGCATACAGGTCAAGCCCATAGCCGAAGCCGCCGAAGCGAGATGAAGAAGTAGACAGTAGACAGTAGACAGTAGACAGTAGTCAGTAGTCAGTAGAAAAACCTTCGCCAGTCGAATCGTCCGCTTGTCGGCGTCAACATCCGCGGAGCGGAGCCTACTGACTACTGACTACTGACTACTGTCTACTGACTACTGTCTACTTCCTCCCTTCCCCTTGCCAAACCCCGCCGTCCTCGGTTACGAACTCACACGTGGAGCCGCTCCCCATCGACGAGATTCTGCCCGGCGCGGTCGAGACTTTGCGCCGCGCGCGCAGCCTCGTCGTCGAAGCCCCGCCCGGCGCGGGGAAGACGACGAGGCTGCCGCCGGCGCTCCTCGACGCGGGGGTGGCCGGGGGCGGCGACGTGCTGGTGCTTGAGCCGCGCCGCCTGGCCGCGCGCATGGCCGCGCGCCGCGTCGCCGAGGAGCGCGGCGAGGGCGTGGGCGAGACGGTCGGCTATCAGGTCAGGTTCGAGGAGGTCGCGGGGCGCTCGACGCGTCTGCGCTTTCTGACCGAGGGCGTGCTGACGCGGCGGCTGCTGGCGGACCCGTCGTTGGAGGGCGTCGGCTGCGTCGTGCTCGACGAGTTCCACGAGAGACACTTGCAGGCCGACCTCGCGCTGGCGCTGCTCAGGCGGCTCCAGCGCGGCGAGAGACCCGACCTCAAAATCGTCGCCATGTCGGCGACGCTCGACGCCGCGCCCGTCGCGCGCTACCTCGACGACTGCGTGGTGCTGCGCTCCGAGGGGCGGCGCTTCGACGTCCGGGTCGAACACCTCGCGCGCCAGGACGAGCGGCCGCTGGAGGCGCAGGTCGAGTCGGCGGTGCGCCGCCTCGTCTCGGAAGGTCTGGACGGGCACGTGCTCGTCTTCCTGCCGGGTGCGGCCTCGATACGGCGCGCGCAGAGTGAGTGCGCGCGCGTCGCCGCGGACGCCGGTCTGCTCGTCCTGCCCCTGCACGGCGAGCTGCCCGCGGCCGAGCAGGACGCGGCCGTGCGGCCGTCCGAGCGGCGCAAGCTGATACTTTCGACCAACGTCGCCGAGACCTCCGTGACGGTTGAGGGCGTGGCGGCGGTCGTCGACTCGGGGCTGGCGCGCGCGGCTTCGCACTCGCCGTGGTCGGGGCTGCCGGTGCTGAAGGTCGCGCGCGTGAGCCGTGCGAGCGCGGTGCAGCGCGCGGGCCGCGCCGGCCGCACGCGCGAGGGGCGCTGCCTGCGTCTCTACACGGCGCAGGACTTCGGCGCGCGCCCCGAGCACGAGACGCCCGAGGTGCGCCGTCTCGACCTCGCCGAGTCCGTGCTTGAGCTGCGCGCGGCCGGGGTTAAAGACGTCGGCGAGTTCGAGTGGTTCGAGCCGCCCGCGCCCGAGGCTTTAGGGGCGGCCGAGACCCTTCTGCGACGCCTGGGCGCGACCGACGAGGTGGGGCGCGTGACCGACGTGGGGCGCTCGATGCTCCGCCTGCCGCTCCACCCGCGGCTGGGCCGCATCGTCGTCGAGGCCGAAGCGCGCGGCGTCGCGCGCGAGGCGTGTACGGTCGCCGCGCTCATCAGCGAGCGCGACATCCGCGCGTCGCGCGTCGCCTTCGGCGGTGTCGCGCGCGACGAAGGGCGCGGCGAAGGGCGCGCGGAAGGGCGCGCGAGGCGCGACGCCGAAACGCACGGCTCTTCCGACCTGCTCGAACTGCTCGACCTCTTCAACGAAGCCGAGGCGCGCGCCTTCGCCGCCGACTCGCTGCGCCGCCTCGACCTCGACCCGAACGCCGTGCGCGCCGTCGAGCGCGTCGGCCGCCAGTTGCGCCGCCTGCTCCGCCGCGGCGGGGCGGCGAAGGTCGAAAGTCGTGCTCGGGAAAAGTCGGCCGGGCTTTCCGAAGAGGGCGAGACGAAGCTTCTGATCTCAATCCTCGCCGGATACCCCGACCGCGTCGCGCGCCGCCGCGCGGGCCCGGAGCGGCGCGACCCGGCCGTCTCGCGCGCCGACGCGTCCGACGAGCTGCTGCTCTCGGGCGGCGGGACGGCGGAGCTTGGGCGCGCCAGCGTCGTGCGGCGCGCCGAGTTCCTCGTCGCGGTGGACGCCGAGGAGCGCGGCGGCGGGCAGCGCGCGCCCGCACGCGCGGCCAAGACCGTCGTGCGGCTCGCCAGCGCCGTCGAGCCCGACTGGCTGCTCGACCTCTTCGCCGACGCGCTCGCCGAAAGGGTCGAGGCGCGCTGGAACGCGCGCGACGAGAGGGTCGAGGTCGTGCGCCGCCTCGTCTACGACCAGCTCGTCGTCGACGAGTGGCGCGCGCCGCGCGCCGAGGGGCCGGAGGTGACGCGCGCCCTGGCCGAGGCCGCGCTCGCCGCGGGGGCGCAGGCGTTCGCCGACACGGAAGATACGGAGCGCCTGCTCGCGCGCGTCGAGTTCGTCGCGCGCACGTTCCCCGAGGCCGGGCTCCCCGCGCTCGGCGAGGAGGAGGTGGGCGCGGCGCTCGCGCAGATGTGCGAGGGCCTGCGCAGCTTCGCCGAGCTGCGCGAGGCGGGGCGCGCGGGCGGCCTGCTTGAGCGCCTGCGGCGGAGGCTCACGCCGGAGCAGTCGCGCCTGCTGGCGCAGATGGCCCCGGAGCGCGTCACGCTCGCGAAGGGGCGGCAGGCGCGGGTCAGTTACGAGCGCGGGCGGCCGCCTTCCGTCGCCTCGCGCCTGCAAGACTTTTTCGGGATGCGCGAGGGGCCGCGCGTGGCCGGCGGGCGCGTCCCGTTGGTGCTGCAACTGCTCGCGCCGAACCAGCGCCCCGTGCAGGTGACCACAGACCTCGCGGGCTTCTGGGAACGACACTACGCGGGCGTGCGGCGCGAGCTGGGGCGGCGCTACCCGCGCCACGCGTGGCCCGAAGACCCGTTGCAAAGTTAGTGGCACCGCGAGCGCGACGCACTCAAAAAACTTTACAGGGGGAGTGTGGTAGATTAAACGACGTCTGAAGTATAATTTCAGACACAGTCAAATTACCCCTTTGGAGAACGAGAGCGAATGCCAGAGCTACGCGGCAAGCAGGCCACCGAGGACGTTAAGGAAGAGTGGAAGCGAGCCTACGAACACTACCAGGCCGCCCCCGGTGTCCCGCACAACAAGAAGCTCGACCGCACTGAGCGCATCAACTACGTTGCCGACAAGATGAACCTGACGCGCAAACAAGCCAAGCGGCGCGTGAAGAACTTCGAGGCGTGGCAGCGCAACATCAAGAAGGGACTAATCACGCCTTAAGCGCCCGGAACAGGCCGCCCCGTTTGAAGGGAACAGGACGGCCCCGCCCCGCCAGAAAGTCACGCACAAGCGGTAACGTTGATTGCCAGACGCCGGCCGAAGTGTGCCCGCGCCGGGGCGACGCGGGGCGTCGTGTGCTGATACGATTGTCCGGTGACGGGTGGCGGGTGTTGAGTGACGAGAAGGAAGAACG
>DASVSK010000247.1:0-6957 GCA_036388135.1 Pyrinomonadaceae bacterium
GCACGATGTTGACGGCCGAGATACGGGACGCGCGACTGCCCGGCGGGCGGGCGGTCGTGGTCGCCACGCACCTCGAAGATAAGACGAAGCCCGAGGGCCGGCGCGCTCAGCTCGAAGAACTGCTGGCGCGAATTAAAGACACGGACGCGCCCGTCATCGTGGCCGGCGACATGAACACCTCGACGCAGGACGGGACGCCGCTCTCGGCCGAGCGCCTGTTGAAGAACCGGCTCGGGAGCAGAAGTTTCTGGATCAAGCAGGGGCTCGGCATCCTGACCGGCGTCAAGCTGCCGACGCTCCTGCTCGGGGGCGTGAACGCATACCGCAGGCAGGCCGACCCGACCGTGGGCAACGTCCCGCTCGTCGCGTCGAACCCCGAGGCCGAGTTCTTCGACCGGCTGAAAGACTTCCGCTTCGCCGACGGCGGCGCTTTCGATTTCCGCGGCGAGAGCGGGCGCTCGGTCGGCGGCGAAGAGGGCCCGCTGGCGAACTCGAACCAGCGGGGCGACAAAGGGTTCGTGACGACTTACGAGGTGGAGCGCACGGTCGCGTTCGTGGGCAAGTTCAAGCTCGACTGGATTTTCGTCAAGCCGCCCGCGCTCAAGGGGCCCTACGACGAAGAAGCGCCGCACCGCTTCGCGCCGCACTTCGGGCGCACGCTGAAGATTCTGAACGACGCCACGGCGGGTCGCGTCTCCGACCACGCGCCGCTGCTGGTCGACCTGCCGCTCGGCGAGCCGCCATCCTTTAAAGGCGCGCGAGGGCGGAAGGCGGCGGCGGGCGGAAATTAACGGGCGGTCGAGGAACCGGCGTGGACGACGAGCGCGGGTGCCGACCCACACGCGACTATGCGCTCACCGGCGGCGCGCACACGGCATGACGAAGGGGCGGCCATTTTGCGGCCGCCCCTTCGCTCGTCAGAAAGTTCCGAGCCCGGCCGGGTCCCAGAAGTCGAACCGGAGCGCCATCTGGATGACGCGCGGGTTGCTGCTGAAGACGCGTTCGGGCCGGTTGAAGTCCGTGTTCCCGGCGAAGATCGTGTTGACCTGCCCGACGCCGGTGGTCGGAATCGGCGACACGTCGTTCGGCGAGCCGGGGATGTACTGCGGGTGGTTGAAGGCGTTGAAGAAGTCCGCGCGGAGCTGTATGCGCCGGCGGCTCTCGCCCCCGAGGTAGAAGTTCTTGAAGAGCGAGAAGTCGAAGTTGTTGATGGCCGGAATGAGCGTGGTCGTCTTTAAGTTGGCGGCCTCCACCGTGACGGTGTAGTCGCCGGCGAGCAGGTTGTTGAACTGGTACTCGCCGCTGTCGTTGGTCTGCGCGGTCTGCGAGACGTTGGTCTGCCGGCTGGTGATGGTCACGCGCGCGCTGGGCACGGCGGCCCGTTCGGGTCCGCGACGACGCCGCGCACGTTGCCGGTCGTCTGCTGCGCCGCGACGGCCGCCGCGCAGCACGCGGCGAGCGCGACGGCGCGCAGCAGCGCCGATGTCATTCTCATCAAATTTGCGCCTCTCATACTCGTGCTCCTTAGTCTCCCTCCAAATCCTCGTTTGCCCCTGCCGCCCGTCCGGGTAATTGGAAGGGCGTGAGCGGTCACGCTGGGTTCGTGGCGGGCGTCCACTCTCGTCGGAGCGGTTAATTCAAGAAGCGTGCCTGAAGGGCGCGCGCGGGGCCGCGCGCGCAGAACCGATTCGGCGGCGCGCGGAGATTTATAGAATCCGCGCGCCGCCATTGCCGAAATTGGATTTCTCCGCGCCGCCGTCCGAAGCCCGGCGGACTGGGCGAATCCACGACCTTGAACGGGCCCGGCTGAGCGCCCGCGCGCGCAACAAAAAAACGAACGTCCGTACAGCAAAGAGAACTTCGCGCGTGGGTGATCCCGTTCGACGCCGAATCACGCGTTATCGTTTTGAGCAGTCATCCCACGCGCCGCCCCGTTAATTCGTCATAGTTCTTCTGACAGTCGGAACGGGCGGCGCGGAACTTTAAAGCGGGTCAAGTCATGAGTCGAGAAAAGCAGACCAGGCGCGAGCGCAACCGGCAGGTCGACAGGTTGCAGCTCTACAAGCCTTTCATCTTTTACACCGCCGTCCTCTGCCTGATGCAGTTCGCAGTCGTCAGGAGCGGGGCGTCGTCGCTGCCATCGGCGGCGGCCCTCTTCTGCGGGGGGCTGCTGACGTGGGGGCTCTACGAGTACGCCACGCACCGCTGGGTGCTGCACCGCGAGCCGCGCGCCGAGGGCTTAAACCTGCCCGGCAACCTGACGCACCTCCGGCACCACGCCGACCCGAACTCGCTCGAGCGGCTCAACGTGCAGTTGAGCGAGAGCGTGCCGGTCTGCGTCGTCTACTTCCTTCTGGCGTGGGCGCTGGCGGGGAGCTGGCAGGCGGCGACGCACCTGTTCACGGGTCTCATCGCCGGCTACTTCTTCTACGAGTACCTCGACTTTCAGGCGCACCACGGCACGTCGCGCGGCCGCCTGACGCGCTACTTCCGGAAGTACCACCTGCAACACCACCACTACGACGCGACCGTCCGCTACGGCGTCACCTCGCCCATCTTCGACTACCTCTTCGGCACCTTCCACCTTGAGAAGAGGGGCGGCGCGGAGGCCGTAGGCCGGGCGGCGCACACGGCCGGGGCCGGGCACGGTATTTCATAAAAATTCACGGGACGACAGCGAGGGAAGTCATGAAGATAGCCGTCATTAGCACGTACACACACCCGACGAGGCTCCCGCGCAAGGAGCGCGGCATCATGCAGTCGTCGGTGCCGGAGCTCATCGCCTCCTTGTGCCCCGACCACGCCGAGGTCGAGGTCTACAACGAGAAGGAGGCCGACATCCCGCTCGACCGCGACTGGGATTTGGTCTTCTTCTCGTACCTCCACTCCTACTACGAGCACACGAAGGTCCTCTCGACGCTGCTCAGGCGGCGCGGCATCAAGACGGTCGCGGGCGGTCGCCACGCCGTCCACTTCGCCGACGACTGCGAGCAGTACTTCGACGCGGTCGTTACAGGCGAGCCGGAGTCGAACGTCCCCGCGCTCGTCGCCGACTTCGAGCGCGGCGAGCTGAAGAAGCGTTACAAGCTGGCTTCGGCCGGGCCCGCGGAGATCAGGCCCTACCGCTACGACCTCGTCGACTTCCGCACCAACAAGATCAGGCTGCCCGGCATCGAGGCTTCGCGCGGCTGCCCCTTCACGTGCAACTTCTGCGTGCTGACGGGGCACGAGAAGTACCGCTACCGGCCGGTGCGCCACGTCGTCGACGAGATCGAGTTCAAGATGCGCTGGAACAAGAACTACTTCGGCCTGCTCGACAACGCCTTCTCGTTCCTCGACAACAACCTCGGCGGCAACCCGCGCTACCTGCGCGAGCTGTGCGAGGCGCTGACCCCCCTGAAGAAGACCTGGGGCTGCGCGCTGACCTTCAACGTCCTGAAGGACGAGGAGACGGTGAGGCTGATGGCGCAGGCCGGCTGCCGCTACGTCTACACCGGGCTCGAATCGCTCAACCCCGATTCCATCAAGGCGATGAACAAGGGGCAGAACAAAATCTCGGAGGTCGACCGCGTCATCCGCCGCTGCTTCGAGAACGGCATCATGCTCTCGTTCGGCCTGCTCGTCGGCTCGGACGGCGACACCGCCGAGTACCTCGAACGACTGCCCGATTACCTCTCCGACCTGCACTACTTCAACATCACGTTCCTCGGCATCGTCTGCCCCTACCCGGAGACGCCCTTCTACCGCCAGCTCGCGCGCGAGGGGCGCATCCTGCCCGGCACGGTCAGCCGCGACTACGACGGCTACACGCTCTGCCACCGCCCCGTGGGGATGGAGCCGGCCGAGGTCGTCGAGCACTTCCGGAGACTCTGCCGACAGTTGGGGAGCCTGACGAACGTGGCGCGGCACTACGGCTCGAAGCTCTGGCAGAGCAGCATGCCCGAATACAAGAAGGTGATTCTCGCCTCGGGGCCGGAAATCCTGAGCGTGCGCAACCCCATCCGCAACGGGGAGCGAAAGTACATCGCCGGGCTCGACCCCATCGAGGCGTGGGACAGGCGGATGATGGAGGAGTTGAATATTCCTCTACAGCCGATGAGCCAGCCCGCGCCCGCGGCGGAGTCCGCAGTCCTGAGCTTCGCGGCGAGGGCGGCGCGCCCGCCCGTGCTGGTCAACTCCCCTCAAAACGGGCTGCTCGCCGCGCAGGGGTAGGCCCGCGCGACGGCCGCCGCGCATGAATCGTGCGCGGCGGCCGCGTTTCAGTCCCGCGAATCGTTAGGGCCGCGCCGCGAGTCGTCGGCCGCGGAAGCACCTTGTCGCGCGTCGTTCGGCTGGGATAGAATCGAAGTCGAGATTGGTCTTGCCCGTCCCACGCCCCGAACCCCAGTACGGTAAACGCCCCACACTTTGAAACGAATCCGGAGGTCAGAAGAATGTTCCGTCGGAACGTGGCGGCGCTGTTGTGCCTTTTACTGTGCGTGGGCGTCGTGCCCGCGCGCTTCTCCTTCGCGCAGACGCCGGGCGCGGCCCCTCTGCTCATCGCGGAAGAGGGGACGGACATCGCCGTCGCCGTCGAGCCCGTGACGCGCGCGCGCGACCCCTTCCCCTTCACGCAGCCCATCGCCTTCAGCGCCGACGCGCGGACGCGCGTGATGCTCTTCGCGCGGAACGTCGAGCTGCTGCCCGGCGAGACGGCGTCCGCCCTGACGGCCGCCGCCGAGGACGCCGCGCACAACGTCTACCCCCTGACGGTCGACCGCGTCGACCGCGTGCCGGGCTTCGAGTGGATGAGCTCCGTGGTCGTCAGGCTGAGCGACCAGATGTCGGGCTTGACGGGCGAGGTGCTCATCGGCGTCACGCTCCGCGGGCGCGCCAGCAACCGCGTGCGCTTCCGCGTCGGCTCCCAGCAGCCCGACCTCGGCGTGGGCGCGAGCCTCAACGGCAAGCGCCTCTTCCCCGCGGACAACTCCTGGAACCAGGACGTCTCGAACGAGCCGGTCGACCCCAACTCCGCCAACCTCATCGCGAGCATCGGGCTGAACATGTCGCTCCACCCGGACTTCGGCACGGTCTGGAACGGCGCGCCGAACGGCATCCCTTACGTCGTCGTCTCCGGCTCGCAACCGAAAGTGCCCATCACCTTCACGGCCTACGGCGACGAGAGCGACCCCGGCCCATACCCCGTGCCGCCCGGCGCGCCCGTCGAGGGCGGGCCGAACGGCACGGGCGACCGCCACGTCATCGTCATCGACCGCGACAACTGGAAACTCTACGAACTCTACTCGGCCTACCCCAACGGCGCGGGGTGGAGCGCGGCGAGCGGGGCGGTCTTCGACCTCAACTCCAACGCGCTCAGGCCCGCGGGTTGGACTTCGGCCGACGCAGCGGGGCTGCCCGTCTTCCCCGGCCTCGTCCGCTACGACGAGGTCTTCGGCCGGAGGGAGATCACGCACGCGCTGCGGTTCACGGCGCAGCGCACGCGACGCGCTTACGTCTTCCCGGCGCGCCACTTCGCCAGCAGCGACACGAACCCGAACCTCCCGCCGATGGGCATGCGTGTGCGGCTCAAGGCGTCGTTCGACGTCTCCGGCTACCCGCCCGCGATGCAGGTCATCCTGCGCGCGCTCAAGAAGTACGGGATGATTCTGGCCGACAACGGCAGCAACTGGTACGTGAGCGGAGCCCCCGACCCACGCTGGAACGACGGCGAGCTGAACACGCTGAAAACGCTCAAGGGCACCGACTTCGAGGTGGTCAGGATGGGAACCGTCGTGACCCAGTGAGCCGGCCGGGAGGATTCTAAAATTATGTGTTGCTTTTCTGCCATCACTTCTAATATAAAGTCGGGCGCACGGTTGTCACCAAGTCAGAAACCCCGGGGGAGCAAACAGCCGGGCGTGCCCTTCGCCCGGTGTGTCAGGTGCCCAGACCCGTCCCGCCTTTCGGACGCGTTCGTGAGGAGACGGCGCGAACCCCCGGAGCCGAAAATAATCTCTTTTCCAATGCCCGAGCGCCCCCTACCTCTCACTTTCAGTTGCCCGGCCCCGGCCGCGAGGCCGACGGTCGTTTCCCGGTTCAGCTCACGTATGCCATATTAAATCTTCCGGCACCTTCCTCGCCTCGTGGACGTCAGAAGCTCATTTTAACCGCAGACTAATTTCCGCCATTCGCCGCAGCGTTCGTCGCGCCGCCCCACGGCGCGCGCTTTGGACGCGCGTACGCGCCCCGCGCCGCAGGGTGGGGTGGGAGAACCCTCCACCCGTGCGGGAAAGAAAACTCACATGAAACACGCGAAGATGCTCGTCCTGGATTATGACCCGTCGGGTCGTTTGAGCGGTCTGCTGCGCGAGATGCTTGACGCCTCCTTCTCCGTGCGGCACGAGCCCTGCGCCGCCCGGCCGCCCGCGGAGGCTGGCGCGCGCCTGCGCTCGGCCGTCTCAGACTTCGCCCCGGACGTCATCCTGCCCGTGCTCCCGGCGGCCTCGGCCGAGAGCGCCGAAGACGTCCTCCGCTCGCTCGGGGAGTTTCGGCAGACGCCCTGCATCTTCGTCGTCGAGCGGTGCGAGCCGGACGAGGTCTTCACGCTGCTCAAGCTGGGGGCGGCCGACTTCATCACGCTGCCGCTGCGGGCGGGCGACGTGCTCCCGCGCGTCTGGCGTCTGGTGGAGCAGAGGCGGCGCGCGACGGACGAGCACCGCGCGCTCAAGGAGCGTCTGGGCTTGAGAAACATCGTCGGCGAGAGCGCCGCCTTCCTGAAAGAGATCAGGAAAATCCCGCTCGTCGCGCGCTGCGACGCCAGCGTGCTCATCTCCGGCGAGACGGGGACGGGCAAGGAGCTTTACGCACGCGCGATTCACTACCTGAGCCCGCGCGAACATAAGCCCTTCATCCCGGTCAACTGCGGGGCCATCCCGCTCGAACTGATAGAGAACGAGCTGTTCGGCCACGAGCGCGGCG
>DASVSK010000248.1:0-1661 GCA_036388135.1 Pyrinomonadaceae bacterium
CGCCGTGTGGTTGGCGCGCCGGTAGTCGGCGAGCGCGCGGCCGCCCGCGACGAAGGTGACGCGCACGAGCCCCTTCGCGCGCTCCCACTGACGCGCGGCGATGACGCCGACCTCGCCCGTCGCGCGGGCGTGCGTCCCGCCGCACGGGCTGAAGTCGAAGCCCTCTATCTCGACGACGCGCAGCGCCCCCTCGCGCTCCGAGTCTTTGCGGAGCGGCATGCGCGCGGCCTCCTCCGGCGTGACTTGGTGGACGCGCACCGCGAGGTCGCCCCAGACGATCTCGTTCGCGCGGTCGACGGCGCGCTCGACGCGCTCGTCCGAGGGCTCCGCCAGCTCGACGTCTATCTCGCAGGCGTCCCCCATCATGCGGAAGCTGCGCGTCTGCGCGCCGTGGAGTGCGACGAACGCCTGCGAGAGGATGTGCTGCCCCGTGTGCTGCTGGATGTGGTCGAGCCGACGCGCCCAGTCGACGCGCCCGCGCACGCACGCGCCCGCCTCCGGCGTCTCGCCTTCGCAGACGTGGAGCACGACGCCGCCCTCCGACTCGACGCACCCGACGACGCGCGCCGCGCCGAGCGCGCCCGTGTCCGCGGGCTGGCCGCCGCCGGTCGGGTAGAAGGCCGTGCGGTCGAGCGTGACGGCGGCGCGGCCGTCCTCTGTCCGGGAGACTTCAACGACGCGCGCGTCGAACTCGACGAGGTGCGAATCCGTGTAGTAGAGGCGTTCGGTCGTTGCCATGTGTGAGAGTTGATAGCCGACGCCCGCGCGCCGCGTCAAGCGCGACTTTTGACAGCCGCGGCGGCGCGCGCCGATAATCTCGCGGCGGTCTCCCGTACAGCGGCACTCTCAAATTCCGACGGAGTCAGGACGAATGACAACCTCCGCACGCGCCGCGCGCGCCCTTTGCCTGTTCGCGCTCCTCGCGCTCGCGCCGAGCCCCGCGCGGGCGCAGGACGCGTCCGCGCCCGCCTACAAAATCTCGTACACGCTCTCGATGCCGAACCCGGCCTCGCACCTCTTCGAGGTTCGGGTCGACGTGAGGGGGCTCGCGGGCGCGGGGCACGTCGACTTCCAGATGCCGCGCTGGTCGCCGGGGCGCTACGCCGTCTTCGACTTCGCCAAGAACGTGCATGAGGCGCTCGTCTGGCCCCACTGTAAGGCGGGCGCGAAGTGTCTGAGTGGCTTCCCGGCGGAGAGGTTGGACACGCAGACGTGGCGGGCGCGCGTGCCGGCGTCGGTCGCGGACGGCGTGACCTTCTCCTACAAGGTCTTCGCGGACGACCTCTCGGGCACCTTCTCGCAGCTCGACGCGCGACACGCGAACTTCAACGGCGGCTCGGTCTTCGTCTACGTCGCCGGGCACAAGCACGACCCCGTCACGTTGAAGATAAACGCGCCCGCCGGGTGGAAGGTCGTCAACGGCCAGTCGAAGGGGACGGGACAGAGCGAGTTCAGCTTCCCGAACTACGACGTGCTCATCGACACGCCCACGGAGGTCGCGCCGGACTTCACCGTCCAGACCTTCGAGGTCGCGGGCAAGACCTACCGCGTCGTCGTCCACTCGTTCGGCGACGAGGGCGGCCGTCGCGGCGAGCTGGCGAAGGCCGTCGAGCGCGTGGTGCGCGCCCAGACGGCGATGATGCCCGAGCCGGACTACGAGC
>DASVSK010000249.1:0-3424 GCA_036388135.1 Pyrinomonadaceae bacterium
GGGCTCGGGCGCGGCCGCGGGCGACCTAGCGGGCGTCATCCCCATCTCGCCGAGCATCCTCGAACACCACATCGGCAAGTTCAAGGCCGGCGGCAGCCACGTCACGGCCGATGACGAATCGGAGTGCCGCGCCGCGACGCACATCCTCACGCTCGGGCCGGCGGCCATCCTCGGCGCGCGCCGCATCGTCCAGTCCATCGTCGACGCTTCGACCGCGCCCGCCAAGCCCGCGAGCTACCGGCGCGTGCTGGATGAGGAGCTTTCCGAAGACGCGGCGGTGCGGGCGCGCCAACTCGACGAGAACCCCGGGCTGTGGCTGCGCGTCCACCCGAACGTCCGAAGTCTGATTCTGCCCGACGTGCTGGGGGGCGGCATGGCGGGTTGAGCGTTCATGCCCGGATTAAAATAATAAATCGGGCCGGCGAGTAATAGCCGTTAGAGTGACTGTTTCCCGTCAGCCGTGACTTAAGATGTCGAGCATCACCAACACGCAGGCTCCGCCGATCAGCGCCTACGCGATCATCGTCGACCCGGGGGACAACCTCGCGGTCGTCAAGGAGCCGACCGCGCCCGGCCTCGAAGTGACGCTGCCGTCGGGGCGACGCCTGCGCGTGCGCGCGGCCGTCCCGGCGGGCCACCGCTTCGCCACGCGCGACATCCCCGCGGGCGAGTTCGTCCTCCAGTACGGCCAGCCCATCGGCACCAGCCTCGGCATACGCGAGGGCGACTACATCTCGCACGACAACATGACGGACGACGTCCCCGTCGTCCGCGACCTGCCCGAAGACCTGCAGACGCCGCCGCCCGTCTACATCCCCGAGCGCGAGCGCGCGACCTTCAGGGGCTTCCGCCGCCGCGACGGGCGCGTCGGCACGCGCAACTTCGTGCTGATAGTGCCCACGTCGATGTGCGCGAGCCACGAGGCGCAGCAGATTTCGCTGATGGCCGAGTTCCTGCACTACAGCCGCGAACGCCACCCGAACGTGGACGGCGTCGTCGCCATCCCCCACAACAAGGGCTGCGGCTGCCAGGACGGCTCGACCATCGACGTCATGCTGCGCACGCTCTCGAACTACGCCGACCACCCGAACGTCGGCGGCGTCGTCCTGATGGATTTGGGCTGCGAGAAGACGAACCTCGAACGCGTCGAGAAGTACCTCCTGAAGCGCGAGAAGGCTTTCGACAAGCCGGTCGCCAAGATAGGCATCCAGGACGTCGGCGGCACGCAGGCCGCCATCGAGCAGGGCTTGCGCGAGGTCGAGCGGATGCTCCCCGTAGTGAACCGCGCGGTGCGCGAAGAGGTCTCGATAAGCGAGCTGGTGCTGGGCGTCAAGTGCGGCGGCTCCGACGGCCTCTCGGGCATCTCGGCCAACCCGAGCCTCGGCCGCGCCGCCGACACGCTCGTCCGCTCGGGCGGCACGGTTCTCATCACCGAGATTCCCGAGTTCTGCGGGGCCGAGCACATCATCGCGCACCGCGCGAAGGACGCCGAGACGGGGCGCGCCGTCTACCGCGTCATCGACTGGTATAAGGAGTACGCCTCGAAGTTCGGGGCGGTGCTCAACCAGAACCCGAGCCCCGGCAACGTCGAGGGCGGCCTGCTCAACATCACCATCAAGTCGCTCGGCGCGATGTCGAAGGCGGGGACGACGCGGGTGGAGGGCGTGCTCGACTACGCCGAGACGCCGAAGGCGCGCGGGCTCCACCTGATGCAGGGGCCGGGCTACGACCAGGAGTCGACGCCGGGGCTGGTCGCGGCGGGCGCGACCGTCGTGGTCTTCACGACGGGGCGCGGGACGACCATCGGCAACGCCATCGCGCCCGTCGTCAAGCTCGCCTCGAACAACGCCGTCTTCGAGCGCATGTCGCGCGACATAGACCTCTCGGCCGGCGGCGTCGTCGACGGCACCGAGACCATCGACGAGGTGGGCGCGCGCGTCTTCGAGCACGTCAGGCGCGTCGCCTCGGGCGAGACGCCGGCGAAGGCCGAGGAGCACAAGCACAGGGAGTTTCAGTTCTGGGCCGAGCAGACGGTCTCGCTGTGACGGAGCGCGCGCCTCGTCACCAACCCGTTCAAGGGGCGGGGACTGCGGCGCGTTTGAACGAGGGGAAGCGGAGCAGACATGCCGACGAGGAAAGACTTGGCCTTAGACGACAGCGGGGCGGTCGGGACGTTGGAGCCGGATGAGCCGCGGACGCACGCGGCCCCGGGCGGGACGGACACGCCCGGCCCGGCGCGCGCGACCGTCATGCTGCTGAGGCTGCTGCGCGCGGCGCAGCCCATCTCGCGCGCGGAGCTTGCGCGCCGCGCCGGCGTCAACCGCAGCACGGTCACCGACACCTTCAAGCCGCTCATCGCGGCCGGCGTCGTCCGCGAGGAGGCGGTCAGCCCGCCCGCCGGGACGGGGCGCTCCTTAGGCCGCCCGCCCACCGCGCTCACCTTCAGCGACGCGCACGGCGTCTTCGTCGGCGTCAACGTCGGCGTCCGACGCACGACGGTCGGGCTCGCCACGCTCGCCGGCGAGGTTCTGGCCGAAGAGGATTTCGACACGCCCGCGGCGGCCGCCGAGGCGCTGGCCTTGATGCGGGACGTGGCCGGGCGACTCGTCCGGCGCGCGGGCGGGCGCAGGCTGCGGGTCATCGGCGTGAGCGTCCCCGGGCCGACCGACGCCGCGCGCGAGAAGATAACCTACGCGCCGCACCTCGGCTGGCACGACGTCGCCGTCGCCGAGGCGCTCAGGTTCGACGGGGAAGGCAACGCCGCCTCCGCCACGAAGTCCGTGCCGGTCGTCGTCGAGAACGACGCGACGGCGGCGGCGCTCTACGAGCTGCGGCTGAGGCTCGGCCGCGCCGAGGCCAAACGGCTCGACGACTTCGTCCTCGTCAGGTCGGGCACGGGGCTCGGCGTCGGGCTCGTCATCGGGGGCGAGGTCTTCCGCGGCTACGCTTCGGGCGAGGGGCTGGCGGGCGAGTTCGGGCACATGACCATCGTGGCGGGCGGCAAGCTGTGCCGCTGCGGCAACCGCGGGTGCTGGGAGATGTACGCGTCGGCGTCGGCGACCTCGGCGCTCTACGTGGGCGACCGCGTGCAGCTCGGCGGGATGCCCGCGCCGCGCTTCGTCGAGATAGTCGGCCGCGCCGAGGGCGGCGAGCTGCGCGCGCAGCGGACGCTCGGGCGCGTCGGCGAGTACCTCGGCATCGGGATCGCGAACGTCATCACGGGGCTCGGCGTGACGCGCGTCATCGTCAGCGGCCGCCTCGTCTACGGCTGGAAGTTCATGCGCGAGCCGCTGCACAACGCCGTGGCGCAGAGCATGGCGGGACGCCTCTCGGGCTGGTCGGTCGAGCCGGGCGAGGCGACGGGCGCGGGTCTCGGCGGCGCGCTCGAAGTAGCCGCCGAAGGCTTCCTCACGTCCGGGCTCGT
>DASVSK010000250.1:0-1901 GCA_036388135.1 Pyrinomonadaceae bacterium
CGCCTACCTCGCGTGAGAATGCTAACCCTTGTTCATGGAACTCGACGGCGCGGAGCGGCTCGCCCAGGCCGCCGTAAGCGAGGCCCAATCCACTTAGCGCATTCCCCTCGGCGCGGCGGTGGCCTATCTCACGGGCAATCACTAACACCTGCTCGTAAAGCTCGATGGCGCGGCGCGGCTCGCCCACGTTGTTATAAGCAGTTCCTAAATTACCTAAGTGTCCTGCTTCGGAGGCGCGGTTTTTAAGTTGACGCGCGGCCGCCAGCGCGGCTTCAAGCCAAGAGATTAACTCGCGCGAGTGCCGGCGCAGGCTGAACATATACACTCCGACGCTGGAGTATTTATCACATAACCGTGCGGCCGCTTCATATGCGCTCGAATGCCGGCACGTCCACTCCTGCCCGGACTCGATGTTTCGCCACTCAACGTCGAAGAGCGCGATCCCGCTCTTGATAGCGTCGCCGCCTTTTAAGTAGAACTCGTCGCACTCTCGCAACACTTTCAGGTAGTGCGCAGCGTGGCGCATACGGGTCGTGCGTTGTTCGTCGTCGCTCATGCGTGAGTCGGCGAAGAGGCGGGCGAGGTCGTGGAGGCGGTAGCGTTGGGTGTCGGCGTCCCACTCAAGGAGGCTGTACTTGAGCAGGTCGCCGAGCGCGTCCTGCGTCGCGTCCGCGTCCAGTTCCCAGACGGCAGCGGCCGCGGTCGGGGCGAAGGTGTCGGGGAAGACGGCGAGCGCGCGCCAGAGTCTCTGCTGTTCGGGGTTGAGCAGTTCGTAGCTCAGCGTGAGCGATGCCTCGACGAGGGAGAGGCGCGTCTTGGCGTCGGAGAGGCGGCGCACGTAGTCGGCGGGGCTGAGGTTGGCGCGCTCGGCCAGCGCGCTCGCGGCGAGGCGCAGGGCGAGCGGGAGGTGGCCGCAGAGGCGCGCTATCTGGTCGGCGCGCTCGCCGATGCGCGGGGCTATCTTGAGTAGCAGGGCGCGCGCGTCTTCGGGCGGCAGCGTCTCTAAATCCAGTGCGAAGAGGCCGGGCACGTGGAAGTGCTGGCGCGAGGTGACGAGCAGGACGCAGCCCTCGGGCGGGACGAGCGGCTCGATCTGCTCGCGCCCCGAGGCGTTGTCCATCAGCAGGAGCGCGCGCCGCCCGTGCAGCACCGACAGGTAGAGTGATTGCAATTCCGCCTCGCCCTCGGGGAGCTTCGCCGTCGGGTGGTAAGCGCGTACGACGTGCGCGAGCGCGTCGGCGACCGGGAGCGGTTGCCTGCCCGCGCCCTTCAGGTCGAGGTAGAACTGCGCGTCCGGGTAGCGGGGCGCGAGACGCTGGGCCAGCTTCAGCGCGAGCGCGGTCTTGCCGACGCCGCCCAAGCCTTGCAGGCCGGAGATGGTCACGCCGCCACGCTCTATCTGCGACATCAACTCGTCGAGTTCCCGCACGCGCCCCGTGAAGTCGCGCGGCGGCGGCGGGAGTTGGTGCAGGGCCGAGACGGCCGGGGCGGGCGCGTTGTTGTAGAAGTTCGTAATCTTATCGCGCGCGACGAGGTCGCCGCCGACTTCCAAATCCCCGCCGACTTCGATGTTGAAGCCCGCGCCTTGCAGCCTCGACACGAGGTCGCGGCGGAGGGCGCTCGAATCCCTGACGGCGGCGAGCAGCGCCTGCGCTTCGGCGCGCGGGACTTCGCCGCCGAGCGCGCCTCGCAGCTTCGGCGTCAGGTAGCTGTCGAAGAGCCAGCGGTGGAGGTCGGCCGTGACCCGGGCGGCGAGGTCGTCGGGGCTCTTGAAGTGGGGGCCGACGGTATGGTCGGCGCGAAGCTCCCGCTTGAGTGCGTCGAGTTTGGCGGTCTGCGCGGGGTCTGTCTCGCGGCCGTCGGCTGAGACGCCGGAATCGTCTTTGAAGTAGATGAAGCAG
>DASVSK010000251.1:0-4252 GCA_036388135.1 Pyrinomonadaceae bacterium
CCCCCCCGCTTCTCTTCTTCGCACCTGCGGCGCGCTTCTCTATCTTCGCGCCTGCGGCGCTTAATGCGGGCTGGCATGCCTGCTACTCCCGGCTCAGGGGTCGCGGCCAGGTGAGCTTCGCCCTAACCGCCGCCCTCGCCTTCGACGCCCGCGCCGTCCGCGTCGTCGGCGCGCGGCGCTTCGCCCTGCGCCTCGTCGGCCGGCGCTGACTGGCCCTGCGCCTCGGTCTCGGGCACCTCGGTGGTGGCGTAGCTCAACTGCGCGAGCACGTCGGGGGTGACGGGGCGGTGGACGCCGTCGCCCTCGGTGACCTGACGGCTACAGGCGCGGCAGAAGCCTTCGTCGAGCGCGACGATGCCGTCGGCGTTCTCGCAATAGACCGACTCGACCGGCGGCTCCTCCTCGTAGACGTCGGGCGCGGACGTCTCCGCGCGCGCGTCCCCGGCCTCCGCGTCGTACACGGGCTCGGCCGCCGAGCGCACGACGTCCTTCGCCTCCCCGTCCTGCTCGGCGGAGCCGTCGCCCGACTCTTGGCGGAAGAGCGCGAGCGAGCGCGCCTCGACGCGGTAGGTGCCGCCCCCGCGCGCCGCGCGGCGCGTGCGGCGGCGGCCGAAGCTCTCGCGCGTGTCGAGGAGCTGCTCCCACGTCACGCCCTGCCGGTGCGCGGGGAGCGTGAAGGAGACGCCGCGTTGGTGCGCGTTGAGGAGCAGCAGCAGCGTGTCGTCCGTCACGCGCCGGCCGCGCTCGTCGACCTCGTCGATGGCGTCGCCCGCGAGGCGGACGGCCAGGCTGCGCGCCTGCTCGTTGCGCCAGTCGTCGTCGGTCATCTCCTGCCCGTCGGGGCGGAACCAAGAGATGTCTTTGATCTCCGCGCCGCGAATCTGCCGCCCCTGGAAGAACTTCCTGCGGCGCAAGACCGGGTGCTGGTGAAAGATTTTGATGAGCTGGCGCGTGAACTCAAGCAGGTCGCGCCCCTGCTCGTCCAGCTCCCAGTCGACCCACGAGACCTCGTTGTCCTGGCACCACGCGTTGTTGTTGCCCCGCTGCGTGCGCCCCGACTCGTCGCCCGCGACGAGCATCGGCACGCCCTGCGAGAGCAGGAGCGTGGCGAGGAAGTTGCGCTGCTGGCGCGCGCGCATCGCGTTCACCTCGGGGTCGTCCGACTCGCCCTCGACGCCGCAGTTCCAACTGATGTTGTGGTCGTGGCCGTCGCGGTTATCCTCGCGGTTCTCCTCGTTGTGCTTCTCGTTGTAGCTGACGAGGTCGCGCAGCGTGAAGCCGTCGTGCGCGGTGACGAAGTTGATGCTGGCGTAGGGGCGGCGTCCGCTGCGCTCGTAGAGGTCGCTCGACCCCGTGAGGCGGAAGGCGAGGTCGTCGAGCTGGCCGGGGTCGCCGCGCCAGAAGGAGCGCACGTTGTCGCGGTAGACGCCGTTCCACTCGGCCCACAGCACGGGGAAGTTGCCGACCTGGTAGCCGCCCTCGCCCAAGTCCCACGGCTCGGCGATGAGCTTGACCTGCGACAGGACGGGGTCCTGGTGGATGATGTCGAAGAAGGAGCCGAGGCGGTCGACGTCGTGCAACTCGCGCGCGAGCGCCGAGGCGAGGTCGAAGCGGAAGCCGTCGACGTGCATCTCCAGCACCCAGTAGCGCAGGGAGTCCATGATGAGCTGGAGCGTGCGCGGGTGAACCATGTTGAGGGTGTTGCCGCAGCCGGTGAAGTCCATGTAGTAGCGCGGCTGGCTGTGGACGAGGCGGTAGTAGGCCGCGTTGTCGATGCCGCGGAAGGCCAGCGTCGGGCCCATCTGGCTGCCCTCGCCCGTGTGGTTGTAGACGACGTCGAGGATGACCTCTATCCCCTCGCGGTGGAGCGTCTTGACCATCGTCTTGAACTCGGAGACCTGCTGCCCCATGGCCCCCGTCGAGGAGTAGCGCACGTCGGGCGCGAAGAAGCCGATGGAGTTGTAGCCCCAGTAGTTCGTCAGGCCGCGGTCCTGTATGAACTTGTCGGAGACGAAGTGGTGCGCGGGCATCAGCTCGACCGCCGTCACGCCGAGCGAGTGCAGGTACTCGATGACGGCCGGGTGCGCGAGCCCCGCGTAGGTGCCGCGCAGCTCGTCCGGCACCTCGGGGTGGAGCCGCGTGAAGCCCTTGACGTGCAGCTCGTAGATGAGCGTCTTGTGCCAGGGCGTGTTGGGCCGCGAGTCGTCGCCCCAACTGAAGGCCGGGTCGACGACGACGCACTTGGGGACGAAGGCGGCGCTGTCGCGCTGGTCGAAGGAGAGGTCGCCGCGACCGTCGCCGATGGTGTAGCCGAAGACCGAGTCGTCCCAGCGGACGCCCCCGGCGAGGGCCTTGGCGTAGGGGTCGACGAGCAGCTTGTGCGCGTTGAAGCGGTGGCCGCGCTCGGGCTCGTAGGGGCCGTGGACGCGGTAGCCGTAGAGCTGACCCGGCCTCGCCTCGGGCAGGTAGGCGTGCCAGACGAGGTCCGTGCGCTCGGCGAGCTGGATGCGCCGCGACTCGCGCGTCGTGTCGGCGGCGTCGAAGAGGCACAGCTCGACCGCCGTGGCGTGCTCGGAGAAGAGCGCGAAGTTGACGCCCGCGCCGTCCCACGTCGCGCCCAGCGGGTAGGGCTGCCCGGGCCAGACTTTCATTCGTTACTCCTCAAGCTTCAGACGGCTCCGAGACGTAGACGGCCGCGCCCCAGCCGGCGAGTTCCAGCCCCACACGGCCGCCGGCCTCGACGCGGCGGGGCGGCGCGGGCCGCGAGGGGTCGCCGCCGTAGCGCGGGTCGCCGTTCCAGAGGGCGAGACGCCACGCGCCTTCGGCCGCGGGGACGGCCTGCACGTCGGGCGAGAGGTTGCAGGCGAGCAGGGCGCGCGCGCCCGACTCGTCGCCGCGCTCGACCGTGAGCCAGCCGCGCGACTCGTCGAAGTCGACGCGCGTCCGCGTCTTGTCGCAGTTCGAGAGCGGCGCGTGCGCGCGCCGCAGCGCGAGCAGGTCGCGGTAGAAGGCGAGCGTCTCGGCGTGCGGCGATTTGGTCAGAGAGTCCCAGTCGAGCTTCGAGCGGAGGAAGGTCGTCTCGGACTGCGGGTCGGCGAAGCCTCCGAGGGTCGACTCGGTCTCGCCCTCGCCGCGGACGAAGGAGTCGTACTCCTCCATCCGCCCCCTGCGAACGGCGCGCCCCAGCTCCGCGTCGGTGTGGCTCGTGAAGTAGAGGAAGGGCGCGCGCTCCGCCCACTCCTCGCCCATGAAGAGCATCGGCACGTTGGGCGCGCCCGCCAGCATGAGGGCCGCGGCGAGCCGCTGCTGCTCGGGACGCACCAGACGCGAGAGCCGGTCGCCCCAGTAGCCGTTGGCTATCTGGTCGTGGTTCTGGATGCAGACGACGAACTGCTCGCCCGGCCTGTCGGCCGAGGGCGTGCCGTGGCACCTGCCGCGAAACTCCGAGTGCTGCCCGCAGTAGACGAAGCCCTCGGAGACGGCCTTAGCCAAATCCCCCAGGCGGCCGAAGTCCGCGAAGTAGCCGCGCGCCGTCTTCGTCAAAACCGCGTGGAGCGAGTGGTGGAAGTCGTCGCTCCACTGCGCGTCTATCCCGTAGCCCTCGCCCGCGGACTCGATGACGCGCACGTCGTTGAGGTCGCTCTCGGCGATGAGGAAGGCGGGGCGGCCGAGCGCCGCGGCCTGCGCGCGGAACTCGTCGGCGAGCTGCCGCAGGAAGTGTCGCCCGCTCGTGTCGGCGATGGCGTGGACGGCGTCGAGCCGCAGGCCGTCGACGTGGTACTCCGTCAGCCAGTAGAGCGCGTTCTCGACGAAGAAGCGGCGGACGCCCTCCGAGCCCTCGCCGTCGAAGTTGAGCCCCGCGCCCCACGGCGACTTGTGCGCGTCGCTGTAGAGCGGCATGAACTCGCCCGCGTAGTTGCCCTCGGGGCCGAGGTGGTTGTAGACGACGTCGAGCACGAAGGCGAGCCCCTCGCGGTGGCACGCGTCGATCAGTTTTTTCAAGCCCTCCGGGCCGCCGTAGGTCGACTGCGGCGCGTAGAGGTGCGCGCCGTCGTAGCCCCAGTTGCGCCCGCCGGGGAACTCGGCGACGGGCATCAGCTCGACCGCCGTCACCCCGAGCGACTTCAGGTGCGCCAGTTTCGGGATGACCGCCTCGAACGTGCCTTCGGGCGTGAACGTCCCCGCGTGCAGCTCGTAGACGACGTAGTCCCTGAGCGCGAGGCCGCGCCAGCCGTCGTCCGCCCACGCGAAC